>JAKMEW010000085.1 GCA_022425745.1 Rubripirellula sp. | reverse complement strand
CGTCAGTTCGCTTCGCCTCGGTGCCCCCGACAGATTCGATCGAGGCGGGTGCCGAGCTAGCCGGATCGCCATTGAGGCAGCCTACTATTGTTTCGCTTGTTTCCGCCGGGGCATCAATCAAGCCCTCGTAGGCGAATCCGTTCATGAGGACCGCTTGTCCGTTGATTTCAGTCACTTGAACTTCACCGCCACCAATCGACTTAGCACTCAAGTTCAAGGTTTGTCCTGAGGGGGAAGTGAGTTCAATCTCCATTGCATTGGGGTGATCTGGATTACTGAGTTTTCGGATTTGAAAATAAATCTCCAGACCCTCGCCCGGCGCATCATCCAATGCAGAAAAAAAAGATTCGTCGGTCAATGAGCGGTTCATTAATCCCATAGCAAAACCGCGATCAGCACCTTGGGCGACATAGGTGACGGCGTAGGAACCGTCGGGATCAAAGGCAAACGTTGCTTTGGAGGGCTGGCCTCCAAGCAATGACCTCGCCATACAACCGATGTGAAAAGCCCCCGCTGTGTGGGAACTAGAGGGACCACGCATCACCGGTCCGAGCACGTGATTGAGAATGCTGATGGTTTTCATGATGTTGTGCGGCACATGGCCAGATTGTGCAAAACGGCAGGAGCGTTAGTTTTTCGGGACTACGACGACCGAGATCTTAACAAACCTTTCACCAATGGTGGATCGGTTTGGCTTTTTGTTCGACCCGTTATAAGATCCTGATCACCATGAGATCCCGATCACCATGAGATCCCGATCACCCCCCCTCGGATTCAGCCTCCCCCCAAACATCAGCTTCGCCCGCCTCATCTAATTCGATATGGATGACCATCGGATTGCAGCAGACCGGGCAATCTTCGATGTAGTCTTGGTGTGATCCTGCTGAGGAATCAATGGGGATCACGATTTCTTCGCCACAATGGTCGCAAAGGTAAGTCGCTTCGTGCTGCATCGCGAATCTGCTATCGATTAGGAAGGTAGGTGAAGGATCAGGTGTGTCTGGCGCCGATCGGGAGTCCCTCGCGCTCGTCTCTGAATGATTTTACTGAGGCGGCCACCGAGCGTCGTGCGGGTGCTGGCGATCAATGCTGTAGAATTCATACGTGATCTGCGACAGAGGTCGGTCGTGATTTTTTGAGAGGCAATCTGGGGTGGTGAACATGCAGGCGAATCGACGTTTGATGATTGGGTGCACGTTGTGGCTGTTCGGATCCACTCTGCTTGCGAGCAGGGTATCTGCCGCGGATGATACGCGGCCAAATTTGGTACTGATTGTGACCGATGATCAACGCCCCGACACCGTGTCTGCTTTGGGGAACCCAAGCATCGAAACGCCTCACTTGGATCGAATGGTTCGGTCTGGCATGAGCTTTCGTCGAGCTTACACCGGATATCCCATTTGTTATGCGAGTCGCGCTCAGATCCTGACCGGATGCAACGTGTTTACGGCATTAGAGAGTTATCCTCGCAGTCGAATCCGAAGTGAATTGTCAACACTCGCTGAGACGCTAAGCGATGCAGGTTACCGGTCGATCTACAGTGGCAAATGGCACAATGATGGGAACCCACTGCAGCGAGGTTACCAACAGATTTCCGGTCTCTATTCTTCCGGTGGAGCCAAATCGATCGTTCAGCCTAACACTGATTCACGTGGCAGGCCGCTAACCGGCTATCGCGGTTGGACTTTCAAGGACGCTTCTAATCAACCCGTGCGCGAGTTGGGGGTTGGGTTGTGTCCTGATAACAGTCGGGTGATCGGTGATCATGCCGTAAAGGCCATCGAGGCGGTTCCGGAAGAACAGCCATTTTTTATCCATGTGAATTTTGCATTTCCTCACGATCCAAGGATGTGGCCGGAAGGGATGGAGCAGGCGTATGACCCCTCGGCGATGAAGCTCCCCAATAACTTTCGTTCCGAGCATGGATTTGATCATGGTAACGAAGGTGGACGTGATGAGTTGTTGCTACCGAAACCGCTTGTCGTGGAGCATTTGAAGGAAGAGTTAGCGATCTATTACGCAATGATCACCGACGTCGATCGTCAGGTCGGCCGAATCCTCGAATCACTTGAGGCCACGGGGCGTCTCTCTAATACGATGTTCGTTTTCACAAGCGATCAAGGATTGGCTCTAGGCAGTCACGGTCTGCTCGGGAAACAAAATCAGTACGAGCACAGTATTTGCAGCCCACTGGTGATTGCAGGACCAAAGAGCCTGGCTTCTTCCGCCGACCCTGATCGAGACACCTCCCCTGCGACCGAGAGCAAAGACATCTCCCCAGGATGGCCGATGGGGGAAACGTGTGATGCGTTGGTTGAGCTGTCTGATTTGTTTCCGACCCTTTGTGACGTGGCTGGTGTTCAAGTTCCCGAGACCGTGCAAGGAAGATCGCTAGTTCCGCTACTGTCTGGCGAGAAGACTGAATTGCGAAAAAGAGTGTTCGGTGTTTTTACTGATACGCAGCGAATGGTTTGCGGTCCACGTTGGAAGTACGTCGAGTATCCGCGTTCCGGCCATCGTCAACTCTTCGATCTGCTCAGTGATCCAGAGGAAGTCATCAATCGAGTCGATGATGTTGCCTGCGAGTTCATTCGTGATGAACTAAAGCAGCAGCTTCGTGATTGGCAGGTTGCGAATCACGATCCACTGCTTCAAGTCCCCGAGGAAGACGCACAGCCTTTAATCCGATCAGACTCGGAGCAAAAATCTGCTACTTCTCGACGCAAGACCAACGTGATTTTTATTCTCACGGATAATCAGGGCGCGTGGACGCTCGGGTGTTATGGTAACCCCGATATTCGCACGCCAAACATTGATCAACTTGCAGCTGGTGGAGTCAGGTTTAATCGGGCGATGAGTTCTAATCCCGTTTGCTCACCCACCAGAGCCACTTATCTCACTGGGTTATTGCCGTCCCAGCATGGGCTTCACAGTTTTCTTGATCGGCAATACATGATGGGGCCAAAGGCTTACAACACGCTCGATGAATTCCGTTCCATTGGCGAGGTGCTTAGCGACCAAGGGTATGTTTGTGGGCTCAGCGGCAAGTGGCACTTGGGAGCCAATCTGAACCCATCCGAGGGTTTCTCGTTCTGGGTGACCAAACCCGACGGATCCACCTCTGAATTCTACGATCAGCCCATCATTCGTGATGGCCAGGTATACCAAGAACCAAAATACACCACCGACTTGTGGACCGACTGTGGCATTGAATTCATTGAGCAGAATCAAGACCAACCATTCTTTTTATTCCTCGCCTACAACGGTCCGTACTCTCTTGGCAGGTTAATGATGAATTCGTCGCAGAATCGTCACGCAGAGCACTATCGCGGAATGGATTTTAAGAGTTTCCCGGTTGATCGGATGCATCCTTGGCAGCATCACAATAAGGCATTCCATAATCAGCAAAACGCCATGGAGCGTGTCGCTGCTGAGACCAGCGGGGTGGATGATGGAGTCGGTCAAATCATGTCAGCGCTTGATCGCCTTGGTTTGGCCGAAGACACTCTCGTGATCTACGCCGCGGATCAAGGATGGATGGGTGGACAGAATGGGATTTGGGGAATGGGGGATCACACATGACCGATTGGTGCTCATGATTTGATGATGCAGGTGCCTTTGATCTTTCATCATCGAGGTAGCATTTCGGGGCAGAGAACCGTTGATCACTTGGTCAGTAATTACGATTTTATGCCGAGCTTGCTGGGGTATCTGGGAATTGATGATCAACCCGATGCTGAAACGCGTTCGGTGGATCAGCATTTGAAGTCACCCGGTCGCGATTATTCAGCTTTGCTGCGGGGCGAAGAAATAGAATGGGACGATGCTGTGTTTTACGAGATGGAAACTTGCCGCGCGATACGTTTGGATCGGTGGAAATTCATCTCGCGGTTTCCAGATGGCCCCGATGAACTGTACGACCTAGATCAAGATCCCCAAGAACGTTTCAACTTATTCGGTCAAAGGGAACATCAAACTCGCGTCGATGAAATGAGGCAACGCCTGAGTGATTTCTTTGAAGCGTACGCGGATCCGAAATACGATCTTTGGAAGGGTGGACGCTCAAAAGCCAAGCGTCTTGTGCCTTTAAGCGAGTAGTCCTGGCAGGATTCCCGTGCTATCGGCAAATCGGTCTGTGTCGCAACCGAAGGCTTGCAGCATCCCTGCATAGAGATTGGCTAGTGGCGTATCGTTCTGGAACTTGAGGTGCTGTCCTGTCTTGATGCGACCACCACCTCTGCCCCCTAAAAGAATTGGCAGGTTATGAGGGTTGTGGCTGTTACCATCTCTTAGGCCCGATCCGTAGAGGATCATTGAGTGGTCGAGAACCGTACCGTCACCCTCCTTCATAGCTTGGAGTTTCTCGAGAAGGTAAGCGTACTGTGTGACGTGCCACTGATTGATCTTTTGGTAGGCGTCGAGCTTGCTTTCTTCATTTTGGTGATGTGAAGTGTCGTGATGTCCACCACTTACACCGTCCAGGAAAGAGAAATTGCGGCCGCTCACTGCGTTGCCAAACATGAAGGTGCACACACGAGTTGAATCCGTTTGAAATGCGAGAGCGATCATGTCCAGCATGAGTCTGCAGTGCTCTGGAAATTCATCAGGTCTCTGTTCCGGGGGTGCCGTTTCCATCGAAAGGTTTTGGATCGGTTTCCAGGAGTTCATCCCTTGTTGTTGCTTTTTGAGCCTTTTCTCGATCGATCTTACCGACTGCAGGTACTCGTCCATTCGTTGGCGATCCGCTGATCCAAGTTGGCGATGCAATTCTTTGGCATCACCGAGGACACGGTCGAGTAGAAGCGAGTCGCGATTAGCGCTCGAAGCTTTAGGGTTGGTTGCACGAAAAAGTCGCTCGAAGACAAGTCTTGGGTTGAGTTCCCTCGCCAGTGGACTAGTTGGTCCAGCCCAAGCGATGTGTGAACCGTAGACCCGAGTGTA
>JAKMEW010000028.1 GCA_022425745.1 Rubripirellula sp. | reverse complement strand
GACACTTCCTCCTCCGACACTTCCTCCTCCGACACTTCGGGGCAGGGCGTTCTCGGCTTAGCTTCATCGAAAACTCGCAACGAGACCACTGCGAGTTTTCACTCCGCAGAGGGTGGTGGCTCTTTTGCTGATTTCCAATCCCTTATTGATCTCATACAAACCACCGTCGTTCCGGATACTTGGGAAGCGTTAGGCGGGCCGAGCACCATGGCGCCCTACCCACAGGGTGTTTACGTCGATCCCAACGGAACGCTACTCGATTGCCAACCGGTGGGCGATAACTGGAGCATGGATCCGATCTTAGCCACCAGTGCTCAACCACCGAATTCCCAAGGCGGGCATTTTCCTGCTGCACTGATAGCGGACTGGAAAGTACGGAGCCATCTTCGATTCGTCTCGCTAAGACGTCTTACCGCTCAATGGAATCTGTGGCAGCAGGCTGGTCGAAGCCCATCGGAAGCGATGCGAAACCTTGCCGGTCTTTCGCAGGTGCAAGCGGTCTTTTTCGATCACGGCGACATTGTGATCGCGGGACAGGTGAACGGGATCGAACAGAAAAATGGTTGGTACCGAGACCGCGCCACGCACAAGACAACGCTGCAGCTTGACTTCTTTCGGGTAGCACTTTGGTCGAGCCTTCGCCAACATCCCTTCGGCTGTACGATCGATCCAACACGGGAAGGGCTGCAAGCGGCTACCGAAACCGGCGGAAAGATTCAGCGGGGAGAAATCGCGATCGCCGATGCGAGCGACGCATTGATTGAAGCATTAGGAATGCAGCGAGTCGAGGTTTTTGGATTCCCAGGTGAGACTCCCATTGGTTACCTGATGGTTGAGGCAGACCGACACATGAAGCGGTTAGCATTGGGGCAACACCCGATGCCCCCGGGCGCCATCAATTACCTCGACGCGATCGATGCTGCGATTGAAAGCGGGCCGCCGCAGGACTTATTGCTTAGGCTTTGGTTCACGGCAAAGCAACGCCGGGTACTTGCGGACGAGTCACGCACTTATTTCGAACTACATGGTGACCCGGTGCGTCTAAGCAGCGAGAACGAGAGGGCTCAACTCAACGGTGGCCGAGGTGCGATCACGCGAGATCCAAGGACGGAATCTTTTGCAGATTCATTTAACCAACACTGGCACGAGATCAGTGAGGCCTACCCAATCTACGGAGCAATTGGATCGATCTTTGAGGCAGCGTCCGTCGCCCAATTGATCACACGTTATGGTCAGACACCCGATCACCGCCGAGTTACCGAAACACTCATTTCCGATGTCACGCAAAGTTTGGCGATTCTGCCAACCCCTCGGCAAGTCGCCTCCATCGGCACCCTGCACACGGTGAGGCACCGAAGCAAACGCCATCACGTACTGCTCGCAAGCGGTGGGGTGATGATCGATCCCTCAGCGACGATCGATGGAGTGATCGTGAATTATCCGCTCAGTTCCAAGCTTGGTAACAAATCGCCCCAAGCCCCTCGTCTGCAGCAAAGCTGGTGGTGGGATTTAGAGGCGGCAGCGGATTAGCCCTGATTTCAAGAAGACGAACGCAGCCGTAATCGAATATCCCTTTGAAGCATGGAATCAAATGATGCCGGATTCTCTAATCGACTTAGCTTCGAGACTGTTTGTTGGGCCTGTTTGGCCTGCTTCGATTCTGGCGATTCTCTTGGTGATCTATGCTCTTCTCTCGCTGTTTGGGATTTTTGACCTCGGTTTGAACGCACCTGACTTCGGGTCCTCCCCCTCCTTCGGAGCCGAACTAACCCGATTAATCCCCCTAAATTGGGATTTCATGCAGGGAATTGGTGGTTCGACGATTCGGTGGACGAATTTCGGTCGGCTCCCAATTATTCTATGGGGTAGTGTCTTCGCGGTAGCGTTCTGGATGTTTTCCTACGGACTGTGGCACCAATACGACAGCATCAAATATATGGACGACTGGCTCACCAGCTCAGTTCTAGCCATACGTAATTTTGTGCTCGCGGTTGGTCTCACCAAAGTCCTCACCCAGCCGATGCTGAAGCACTTTATTCCTCCACCGAGCTACGACCACGAGAATCTCCTAGGAGAGACGTGTGAAATCACGACCTCAAAAGCAGATTCTAAATTTGGCCAAGCCAAATTTAGAACAGAAGCAGCACCGTTGCTTCTGAACATCCGAACCGACGGTTCGATCATCCGCAAAGGTGAACGAGCTAGGCTCATTGATTTCGACTCAAAGAAACGAATTTACACAGTCACACCCATATCCACGGAGA
>JAKMEW010000521.1 GCA_022425745.1 Rubripirellula sp. | reverse complement strand
CGAACCTCAGTGACCACTGCTGGGGAGGTCACCGAGATGGAGAGACCGATTGCGTGGCATGCTGCGAGGATGACTCTTTTCATGTCATGGGCTTTCATGGGTACGCTCGTAAGAGCCGTTCATTGCAATGTGGGTCGTCCTGAGTTATGGGTCATGTTGCCGACTGACTGATCGTTTCCTGTTTGTTTCGCAGCGGATTAGATTTACGCCGGTTACAGCTTGCATCAGTGGGTCGCGTTGCTAAAGCCTGGCATCACTTTTGAGCAGGCTGTTTCGGTTTTGCTTTTTTGCTAGGCCTGTCGAGCTGTTGGAGCATCACCTGAACTGCTTTTTCAATCAGCTCGTCTTTTCCCTCGCTCATGGACTGTGGATCGTTTTCCACGAGGTAATCGGGCTCAGTTTGATTATTTGCCAGGTATTCGCCCTTCGTGTTTTTCATTCCAACTTGAGGCACCCCGACACGCATGTCTCCGGATAGAGACATTTCCCACCAAACCGCGGTCATCGTACCGGGGACGGTCATCCCGACCATTTTGCCGATATTCAGAACGTCATAGCTATAGGCGAACGCGTGGGCATCGCTATAGTTGCCCTCGCTCATTACGAGGATTGACAACCTATTTAAAGTCACAGCCAACGCCGCGGTGATCAACATGGGCAAAGCGAATCATGTTGCTGTGACCTAGTCAAATAGATGGGGTTTTCACGAAGAATGCGTTACACTTTCATGGAAATCATTTCAAACGATCGCTGTGAACCGATTGAATTTGAGGCATTGAATGTCCACTGGCAGAGTAACCACATTGGCTTTGGTCCTTTTCACACTCTCTGTAATCACTCGGCCAAGCGAACGGGCAGTGAAAGGTGAGAATCCTTTCGCTTACCAAAACGATTACGTCCAGCCATATTATCCAAACGGAGAGTTTCCCAAGCTCATAACCCCGCAGTGGGTTGGAGAAGATGGAGTCGATACGGTCATCACACTAGGAATCGATGACATGCGGGATACGGCTGGGTATGAAGCCTACCTGCGTCCGATTCTCAGGAAGCTCAAGGAAATCGATGGTCGAGCGCCAGTGAGCATCATGACATGCAGCGTCGACCCACAAGATCCGCAGTTGCAACAGTGGCTCAGTGAAGGCTTGTCGATTGAAGTGCACACCGCGGATCACCCGTGCCCCTGCTTGCAAGGCGATGATTTTGATGCCGCAAAATCTACTTACGACCGCTGTGTCGATCTGATGGCATCCATTCCCGGCAACCAACCCGTAGCCTTCCGCACCCCCTGCTGTGACTCTCGAAACACTCCGAGCCCGAGATTATGGAGTGAGATCTTTAACCAAAGAACACCACAGGGTAATTTTCTTCAGGCCGATAGCAGTGTCTTTAATGTCTTCACCAAGGAGGACAAGGAGCTACCGCCGGAATGGACAACCGATGCCGAGGGACAACCGCGTTTCAGGAAATACATCCCATTCCCCTCCTTCGTCAACACGATTGAAAATTACCCTTACCCGTACGTGATCGGAAAACGTTGTTGGCAGTTTCCGTGCATGGTGCCTAGTGACTGGGAGGCTCAGAATCTTCATCAGCCCAACAACCCGGTCACCGTTGAGGATATGAAAGTTGCGCTGGACGCTACCGTACTAAAAAAAGGAATGTTCAATCTCGTTTTTCATCCTCACGGTTGGATCAAGAATGAACAAGTCGTCGAGTTCATTGAATATGCCCATGAGAAATACGGTAAGCGGATCAAGTTCCTGAATTTCAAAGAGTGCGTGGATCGAATCAACGAACACCTTCTTCTCGATCAACCAATCAGATCGCCCGAAACTGGGAGCGACAATGGAGTGCGATTGGTCGATGTCAATGCAGATGGCTTTCTCGACGTCCTGATTGGCAACGAATCAAATCGCACCTTGCGTCTTTGGAATCCCGGTGCGATGAGCTGGCAGGATACTGAGCACGGCATCCGGTTCACCACATCAGCATCAACGCACACAACTCACTTCGCTCCGCAGATCGGAAAGCTGGACCCAGAGTCAACCTTCTCAGTTTTCGTGAACCATGAAGACGATCAAGCGATCTACGAGTTTTCTGTTGATCGCATCCGGCGAACTCCACTTCCTATGGAATTGAGTCAGGCCAAAACATCCGTAGCGGGAGTTGATCAGGGTATCCGCCTCCGTGATCTGGATGGTGATGGCCACAGCGAATTGATCATCGCCAATCCCAAGCGTCAGGGCGTATGGAGGCGAGACCAAGCGGGTCAGTGGAAAGAAGCGGGATCGTTTCCAGTCGCAATCGTGGATGCGAGCGGGAAGGATAATGGTGTGCGATTCGTTGATATTGATGAAGACGGCAATGATGATGTCATCTTCAATAATGGAAAGGATGCGGGTATCTATCTCTTTGATGAAAAAACAAAGCTGTTTTCTCGAAAGTTAGAAACCCCAAGTGACCTACCACTCATTGTTCGCAACGGCACGAATAATGGAGTTTGGTTCGCGAAGAAACATCTGTGGGTGCAAAACGAAAATACAAATCGATTACCCGACGGTGTCGATCGTCGTTCCTTTCAGGATCTACTCGGTAGCACCGAACCCGGGCCTAGGAATCCTCAACAGTCCTTGAAGTCGATTCAGGTCCCGGAAGGTTTTCGAGTGGAGCTTGTCGCTGCTGAACCGCTGGTAATGGATCCCATTGCGATTGATTGGGGAGCAGATGGAAAACTATGGGTTGTGGAAATGGCAGACTATCCGCTTGGTCTGGACGATCAAGGCGAGCCAGGTGGCAGAGTGCGTTTCTTAGAGGACAGCAATGGTGACGGACTCTATGACAAGTCCACACTTTTTCTTGAAGGTATCGCTTATCCGACAGGCGTCATGGCGTGGCGGGATGGTGTGCTCATCAGCGCGGCCCCCAGTATTTTCTTCGCGGCTGATCGTGACGGAGATGGCGTTGCAGAGATCATTGAGGAGAGGTTCAAGGGGTTTGCTGAAGGAAACCAACAACACCGTGTCAACGGTTTTGAAAGGGGCCTCGATAATTGGATTTATGTTGCCAACGGCGATAGCGGTGGAGAAATCGAGTCGATTAAAACGGGCCAGAAGTTGTCGCTCGGGGGTCAGGATCTCAGGATCCTACCGGAACGTGGCATCATGGAACTGCAAACAGGACGAACACAGTTTGGTAGGCATCGCGATGATCATGGTAATTGGTTCGGTTGCAGCAACCCGCTGCCAGTGCGGCACTTCGTTCTTGCAGATCAGTACACACGGCGTAATCCTTTTACTACTTTTCCCGCACCTCGTCTCGATATCGCACGCGTGGACAACACCGAGCTATTCCCCATCTCTCGTGTTCTGAGTCATTGGTCTGGTTATCGTCCACCGGAATCAGGAGCTGGGCACAAATTCACATCCGCTTGCAGTACAAGTATCTATCGTGACGATTTATTCGGCCAAGATTACCGTGGCGATACGTTCACCTGTGCTCCCGTTCATAACTTGGTTCATCGCCGAAAGTTGGTTCCAGAAGGCGAATCTTTTAGAAGTATCCGTCCGAAAGAACTTGCTAATCGAGAGTTCCTTGCTTCGACCGATAGCTGGTTTCGACCCGCGAGCGTGACCACGGGACCCGAGGGTGCATTATGGGTCGTGGACATGTATCGGTTAGTGATTGAGCACCCAGAGTGGATCGATGACCAGAGAGAGAAGGAACTTTTTCTTCGCGCCGGTTGCGATCGAGGCAGAATCTATCGTGTGCTACCCGTCAATCACTCCCCACCGAAGACTCTTGATTTCGCATCGCATTCATCTTCTGAACTCACGGGCCTGTTGGAATCGTCCAATGGGCGAACGCGAGATCTCGCCCAACAAGAATTGATCTATCGTGCTGATCAGAACATTGAAGACCGACTGGATAAAATGGTCACCCAATCTTCTACCGAGATGGGTGGCCTTCATGCGATGTGCACACTGAGCGGACTGGGGAAAACCAGTTTCTCCACTCTTCGATCCGCACTGAAAGATCCTTCACCGACTGTAAGACGACATGCGATCCGATTAAGTGAACCTTTTTTAGCGTCCGCGGGTTCGGATTCCGATCAATGCTTAAAAACCCTTGCTGGACTCGTATCTGACCCGGAGCCAATGGTGAGGATGCAACTTGCCTACACGCTTGGCGAGGCGAATGGAGAAAACGCCGCGGGTACCCTCGCTTCGCTAACTCAACACAGCGTGGATTCTCCTTACCTGCGAGCATCCATCACAAGTTCTTTGCACGAAGGAAACCTTGTCGCTTTTCATGCGAGCATCGCCGAGAAGAAGGAGCTGGCGAGGCTCTACCAGCCGACCATTTTGCAAATGGCATCGCGCATGAATCGAGCCGCTTTCATCGCAATTGTGCTGAAGCATTTCCTTGACAGTGGGGAGGAGAATGTATTCACAGCGGACGGACTCAACTCCTTGGACCAGATGCTTGGTACCGTTCAACAAAAAATAGATAAACTACCCGATTCAACCTTAAACCGTCTCGAAGCATGCATGGAAAAGGCGGTTCAAATCGCCAACAACGAAACCGCAGATATCGAACGACGCGTTGCAGCCATTGGCCTCTTCTCACGTTCCGAAAGGTATCGCCAACGCATCAAAGACTTACTGGACGCCACGCACCCGGTGGATGTCCAGATTGCAGCTGCAGAGGCCGTCGCTGAGTTCAACCCTGCAGCTCTCATTGATCAAATCCAATCCTTCAGTCCCAGCACTCGAGTTGCCGCCATCGAGTCACTGTTGTCAAACCGATCAGCAAGCCTGCACTTGATCGAATCTCTTAAACAGGAAGACACGCCGATAAGCTTGATCAGCTTTGTTCACCAGCAGCGACTCATTCATCATGCGGATCAAGAGGTCGCCAAGCGAGCCGCAACCTTATTTGAGTCGCAGGTAAATCCTGTCTCGGTGAGCGAATTGATCAGCCATTATCAATTGAGGATGGAGAAACCGGGTGACTTTGAAGCCGGTAAAAAAGTATTTACGACTCACTGTTCTTCATGTCACCGTCTTATGGGAATTGGTAACCGAGTGGGGCCAGATCTGTCCACCGTTAAAAATCGATCTCGAGACGCGATGCTCACTGCTATTCTCGTACCCGAGGCCGCTGTCGAAGATAAATACCTGAGCTATAACCTCCTCACGATCGACGGAACCATTCACACGGGCATCATCGAAGGGGAAACAAGCACGACGGTTGAACTCTTGCTTGCTGATGGAAAAAAGAGATCGATTCTTCGAAGCGAGATTGAAATCTTACAGAATCGCGGTCTTTCCCTGATGCCGCAAGGATTCGAAAAATCCATCCCACCGAGCGACATGTGTGACCTGATCGAATTCATTTCTGAAATGGGATCAACGCAAAACGCGACAATGAACTCTCAGGTAAGTCAGGCTTCCCAGGTCATCGAGGTTGATGAACAGAGATCGACACGGCTCACCGCAGCGGATTGTCAAATTCACGGCACAAAGATTCGCTTCGAAGAGCAGTACGAAAACATTGGGTACTGGAATGACGCAACGGAATTCGTCTCATGGAAAGTTGCAGTCACGGAGCCCATGCGTGTTGAAATCAAGATGGAATACGCAGTTCCCACGGAATCTGAGGGTAATCTCTGTCAGGTCACTTCGGGCACGCAAACTCTCAGTAAAAAAGTAAAAGGGACAGGTAACTGGGCGACTTACCGAACTCTGACATTGGGAGCACTTTCCATCCCAGAGGGTGAAAGCGCGATCAAGCTTGGTGCTTCAGGAACGATCCGGCAGTGGCTGATGGATTTCCGTACCCTAACACTCACTCCCATCAGCGATTAGCCGCGATAGCGTTAAATGAAGCGGATAGAATACTTTTTGTCTCCTAAGAGCAGAGAATTTTTTCAAAGCTAAAAAGTGATGAGCCAGACCTTGCGCTTTTTCAAATATCTATCGGCTTTACTGCAATCGACACACTGCGGTCGTTACGGTCATCGACTGAATTCAATGCAGACTCGCCACGTCTGCGTGGTCATGATCCTGTTCTCAATTTGTCTTCCCGAGGTCGGTGCACCATTGAAGGCGGATGAACCGACGCGGATGATGATCTCTGAGTTGTTCGAGGAACAGGTTAAGCCGCTGCTTTTTAAGTTTTGTGGTGAGTGTCACGGGGCAACGCCAATCGATAACGATCTCGACCTCACCAAGTTCATCTCTTCCGACACGATTTTGGCTCGGCCCAAAGTGATCAACCATGTCGCGGACCGGCTTCGCGCGGGTGATATGCCGCCCGTCGAAGCGTTTCAGCCGAGTCAGGCTGAGCGTGAGCAGTTGCTGAATTGGATGGGTATGGCGTTGGATGTTGAAGCAGCCGCGCGAGGCGGCGACCCTGGGCCGGTCACTCTTCGGCGGCTAAGCAACACTGAATACGACAATGCGATTCGAGATCTGACGGGTGTGGATATGCTGCCTACCAA
>JAKMEW010000489.1 GCA_022425745.1 Rubripirellula sp. | reverse complement strand
TCTTTCAGCAGTAAGCATCTCGTCAGCGAAGAATTCGCGACCGTCATCGGACAATGAAGAGATCAATAGGCGGAAAGTGAGAAACCGGTCGCTTGAACGACGCCGCGCATTGCAGACGACAGATCATTCAAAGTGGTTTCGACTTGCAGCGTGGCCTGCCGGTCCCAGGTGACCGTGCTTTGTGCGGTGGGCTGAACCAATTGACTATCAGTGACATAATCTTCCGATTCCGTCAGCTGAATTGAATGTCCTTTGATGAAACTTGCGGTGGATGGGTCAAACAACATCCCCGAAATCAAACTGATACCAAAGTGCCGAGTCGCTAAACCAGCCCCCCGTACTTCGGAGGCATGGGAAGAATCGAGCGGTTCAAGGGTGTTCCGCCCGTACGCTGCTAGGTCGATCTTCCCTACTTCCTCGCCTTGGGCAGATATCTCGCACGCGAAAAAGCCAAATGCTGTGAACGCAATCAGAAGAAATTGGCTTATGGTCCTGCTAAGGAATGGAATTGCAATACTCGGCATGTCGGATCGTCCCGAAAAAAACACATCGCATGGAGGTTAGGTCGGCGTGAAAGCCAACAAAACCTAACCTCAGTGATGTTATCTAGGTTACGCGACGAGTCGATGCGATCAGCCCTCCTGAATAACTCGTGATCCGTCCATGCGTCTTACCGCCAAAGACGGTGACTCCGACTGTATCGATCGTATTGATTGTATTCACGCGTCAGCCATCTCTGAGAACAGTAACAACCAAACGTTTTCTGTAGGCGCAAAAAAAAACGAGCGGCCTACGAGGCCGCTCGCGAACACTTTATGCCGAACGCCGTTGGAGGTACTCGGCATTCAGTGGTCCAACTCGAGAGAGAGATGGATTAGAGTTCTGGAACTTCAACTTCAACTTCAACTTCAGCTTCAGGTGCTTCCACTTCTGGAACTTCAAGCTCAGCAAAGATATTGCCGAGACCGCCACCCATAGCTCCGATCTCGAAGCCAGTGGTGAGAACAGTGAAGTCGTCGATTTGGATGCCGGCGGGGCCGATTCCGGTGAAGGCGTCAGTCAAAGATTCGAAGCCAACACTCGACATCGTTAGATCGGAGCTAGCGTCTGAAACGTTGATGCTCGAGCCTTGCAAGTTAACGCTTGAGCCAGAAAGGTAGTCGAAGGCGAAGATCTGGAAAGATGCCATGCCGGTCGACAACGCTCCCTGACCGCGGATTTCAGCACCAGCGACGTCGCTGACGGTTTCAACATTTGAAAGTCCGAATGCACTCAGGTCTTCTGCTTTAGCAGGTGCCACCGATGCGACAACCAGTAGAGCAGCAATCAAAGTTTTAATTTTCATCTTTTTGTATCCTTATTTTTTGGTTTGTTTTGAGCGTTCTAACAACGCGTACTACTGAACTTCTGGTACTTCAACAGCTGGTAGTAGGCCTTGGAAATCGAGTCCCAAAGTCGCTCCACCGAGTTGCTGCGACTGACCGATAGCGGAGAACCCGTCCATGCTGAACCCGAAGAGGGTGTCAGCCATCGAGAAGTTCGCAGTTCCGAAAACAACACCGCCAGCATTGCTGAGTCCGAGTGACTGATAGCCACCATCGACGTCAAGTCCGTCGTCCAAGATGCTGTTCATGCCATCTTGGCCTGTCATCTGCGAAGTAGCATTCAAGTTAAAAACTGATCCGCTGGTGGCGTCGACGATGGTGAACGCCATGGACTGAGTGGAAATCGAAGTCAGAAGACCATCTAAACCACGTCCTCTAACGTCCATTGCTTCCGCGTCAGAAACATTCTCAAGTCCAGACAAACCAAATCCGGACAACTCTTCACCACGACAAGTGGTGGACGAAAGTAGCATCAAAGCTACAGCACAAATCTTTTTCATCATTCTCTCCTCGAGATGTTGCATAGTCGACAAAGGTGCCTTGTCCGGCACAATCATCATTTCTGTAATGAACACTGCTGAGGTAAGCGTGATTAGAAAAAGATTTTCCCACAAAAACGTTCTAGTTTAAAAAAAAGATACAAATCCGTTTACCGTCATAGACGTCTTAACCGAACCATGCTGACAAAGACACCGAGAGGAAACAGCGGCAGCTGTCGGTCAAGCAGGGCGGTCAAGCAGGGCGGTCAACTCATTTTCCCTTTACATTTCGCCTTACCCCGGAACCTCGCAGTGAGACGGTAAAGCGGCGAAGCGAGGCATCGCCTGTAAAACCGATGGCTTGCTTCTTTCATCCGTATTCAGCAAAGAAGGCCGATCTCTTCATGAGAGACCGGCCCAAAAATCAGAAAGTAATTTGCGACGCCAGAACGTTACGATTCAAACCGTTATGATGCGGAACGTTTTTTTCGCTCGATGGACTCACGTTCCTTCAAGCTTGACGCCAGCATCCAACGATAACGTTTCCCCTCAAGTTCAATCACCACGTACCTAGCGGTGACAGACTGAACGCGGCCACGAATGCCGTAAAAATCAAAATCGCCGCCTTCTTGAACAACGACTTGCTCATTTGTTCGACGATCCATCACCCACACCTCACGCGTCGCCGTATTCAAGACGGTGCCGACCTGAATAATCTGATCCGAGTAATCCGGCTTAGGTGGTGGTGCGACCACGATTGGCTTCACCGGATCCTTCGTCACCATGACGGTAGGGTCGGGCTTAATCGGATCGGGCTTCGCGATCTCTTTGACAATTAAAAATGGCGAGTCACGATCTCTAACCTGATCCTGTTGTCGCGACTTCATCACTCGCCCCACTTCATCACGAACCAACTCTGTCAGTAATTCGGACCGATTTTCAGCTCCATCGACGATCATGCAATCCAATTGAATCTGAGCATCGAGCCTATCATCGTACTCTGTCTCAGCCAAGCGAACCGAGACCTCAGATACCTGATGCATCAATGGGGTCTCGTCCACTGCCATTAGAAAGTACTGCAAGCCTGCATAATCGGTGACTGCAGTAACACTGAATGACAACGTCTTCATTCCGAGAGCCAAATCCTCGCCAGCTGATGGTGTCACCTGCGCGTCGTCAAACGACGCATCCGAACACGCATCGACAAGCCAATTTTGATAGAGCGTTGCAGCTTCGGATTGCCGTGCAGGCAACGTTTTCCCGAGCCAATCTTGATAGGCCGCCTCGGCTTGTTCGATCCGTACGGCAAGCCTCTTCTGCGCTAACAACTCCGTCTCCAGATCCTCGACTTGCACCTGGCGATCGGAAAGCGGTTTTAGCAATAAGCTCTCAGCCATATCATAAATCCGTACGCCAAGGACAGCGACGGCGAGACCAAGTAACAGTAGTTTTGAACGTTGTTGTAACATCGATTCGTTCGGCTATTTGAACAGCAGGAATGGTGAACGCAAAAAAATGACAAATCAGGTTTCCGTCTCGGTCGGTATTTGATCCGCGGATGAATTAGGATCCTCTACAGTTGTCGCGGGGGTCTCCGCAGGTGACTCTTCCAAAGCCGGCACATCTGCGTCCGTGCTCGTCACCTGCTCGTCCACCTCACGATTCTCTTTATTCGATAACTGCTCACTAGCAATTTTGGTGACCTTCAGATCAAGCTCAAACTGATGAACAAAAGGCTCGGTGCGCTCATTCTGAAAAAATGGTCGCGGATCCATCTCATAAGGGCTATTTGCTGACGAAATCCTTTGGTTCATCGCCATAACATCGGACTGCTTTTTCGCGAATCCAACCGCAGTGGCAGCGGGCAACTCGCCGTCCTGAGTACTTTGGAGGAGCAGTTGGCGAAGATAGGCTTCATTCTTGTCGGGAAGATTTCGCTTTAACTCTGACAACTCCAGGAGCCAATCCACCTTTGCGTCTTCCCAATCACCGATGACTTCTGCCACACGTAGCAATCGCTCACTCTTTTGATTCTCAGTCGTCAGCTCATCGACTTGCGAACGAAGTTCTACCCACCGATTCTCGACCTCAAGCCTGCGCTGCTCTAAATGGAGATATCCGGTTGTGGCCAACCAACCAAGCAGGGAGGCGGCAGTCGCAGCATAAAAAGCCTTTAAGACACGCCGACTTTTGGGTTGCTTCGGGTTCGATAAGTCCATTCTCTCCGCACGCGGCTGATGCTGTGACATCAGTGCGCCAGCGAGCAGCAACGATTCAGCACACAATTGTTCAGAGCGTTGATTGGGCACGGCCTGAGAATCGACGTGAAACAACATCCGATAGTCAAAAACCTGACTCGCCACTTCATGCTCTTGCTCGAGACGATCCCTGACATTCTCACTCCAGCTCGGTTCATCGCATATTAACAGAGCTTGCGTGGGGTTGAACCGCTCATCTTTTCGTTGCACGGCCTTGATAAACCGCGCAACGACGGGATAAAGCAGATCAGATACCGGCGTCGAGAGCCCAAAAATCAGCTCCGCGTGAGATGCCACGACCTTCCCATCTTGCACAGCCATCAAATCGATTCTCCTATCCGATGCGAGCAAGAACAAATTGAATTGATCTTTACCTGGAATGTGCTGGATCGCAGTCAGCATCGTGTGCGCGACTGAGACAACCGATTGAACTCCAAAACCAGATTGCCCCAACCGCGTGACGACTTGGTTGACGGTTGATTCAGACGTGATCGCAACTGCAAGATCCATGGTTTGCCGATCCGACCGATGGACAGAAAAATCACACACAGGATTTTGAAACTTCAACATCGACATCGCTTCGACCTGCAACTTAACCACTCCGGGAAGCGCTGCGTGCGGAGTTCGAGGAAGGGTCAACGGCCGATCGATTATCGAGGGTGAGGATAAAATCACCATCGCCGAGGACGGTTTCCAACCCAATCTCTCCAGCTCCTCCCGCAGAAGAGCCCCAGGTTCCTCCGGAGACCCAAATTCAGGATCCCCTGTGGCACTGTCACCAAACTTCCCTTTGGGTAGCCGCACAAAAGCCCTAAGATCCACTCTGCCTCGGCGCAAAACCCCTTCAATGAAGCTAATCGAATTCTGATCAATAAGAATTGCTTGACGGATCATCGAACTACCTTGATACACTTTTAGAATGACGGAAGCTTGTCACCAACGAGTAGTCACCCCGAGAAGGATGAATTGTTTTGTTTGTGTTGGTAATGGATACAGAATCCAAAACTGCATCGCTTCGCAAATGAATACTCGACTCGATTGCGAGAAGAGGATCGACTGCTGTGGAAATTGGGATCGACCAACTTGATCCATCAAAGACGTGGAAGACAACCGAATCAATTTCCTCTCGATCGAACATTGAATCGACGCCGACCAGACGAAACGCTCCCGTGCCGCTATCCCCAACGAGGAGACAGCGATGAAACCCAGCGGTCGGCTGAAAATCTAGATCCGACCCGACAAGCGTTAGTCCGACCGAGCGAAGATGACCAACTAACTCAGATTCAAATGTTTCATTCGAAACGAAGTACGCAACGAACTTCTCTCCAGCCAAAGATCCTGACAGATCTTCTAGATCTCGCAACGCCGATGCAGACCAAGCCGTCTGGAGCAGCAGGAAATCACGACTGACCTTCATGCTCGGTGCAACTGCCTCATCGCGTTTTACAAATTTGCGGAAGCGATCTGAGGTAAAAGCATCACCAGTTGTCGAAGCAAGGTAGTGGCCAGCAGAAACAGGAGCGGTCTTCAGATCATCATGAATACGAAACAAAACCGTTCTCGCAACAGAATCATTCACAACGGACTGCGTTCCTGCTCGCGATAATCTCGCTGACACGTCAACCGATGAGTAAACCAGAACCAGAACAACGGAACTGAGCACCGTTGAGATCATGACCTCGAGCAAGGTGAAACCATGACGATTTAAAATCCTTCGATGCTGTATTTTTTTGAATTGATTCATCTGTTTAGCGTCTCCCTTTAGCAAGGGTCGGCGGGAGCGACACTAGATGATCGCGACTGACCAACTGGGACCACTGCACCGAAACACGCGATGGTCGCCCGCCTCCTGTTCGCTTCACCGATACGCAAACGCACACTAAATCGTCGTCACCCGCGGGACTGAATTCCCATCGAAAAACCCAATCTTGATACGGCTCGTGACAGGGATAGTCGCGTCCCTGTTGGAAACCGTGATTTGGATCAGCAAGAATATTTTCGAGGGATGTCTGGGCAACGCAAAGTGCGAGTGTGCGATCACTCCGATCAACCGAACTTCTCAGGCCATTGGTGATCAATAGATTGACACCCGTCAGCGCAATGGTCATCAGTGAGATTGAAAGTAAAACCTCAACAAGTGTGAACCCGGCGGGAACCCTTCGAATAGACAGTCGACCTCGCTGCATCAGTTCTTAATCCCTTGATTTGAGGATTGCCTTAGTCGAGATAACTGTCCGGTGATTGCATCAACTCCAATCCAGTGACGCTTGCCAGAGCGATCCATCAGCCCAAACGACTGAGAGCTCGCCGTTCCGTCAGGCAGCCAGTAAACCCCGATGGAATCCTGCACACCGCGAGCCACGGGTTGACTAGAAACAAAACGAAAATCACTCGACAACTCGCCCTGCATCACCGATCGCATCACCACAGGAGGCTCGCTCACCGAACCGGTTTGTCTGACCTTTGCGTTTGAACGCTCAACTTCCAAAATCTCAAAGGTTGATTCACCTGGGTAGCATCGAAACAGGTACACGTTCGCATTATCGATCGCCATATTTCTCGCTTGCCCCAAGATGGAACTAACATCACTCACGGCGCGATTCGCGGCATCAGCCTCATAGAGACGCATTAAGTTAGGAATCACAACACTCATGGAAATCAAAATCAATGCGAGACAAATCAACACTTCCATCAAGGTCATTGCGGAATGACCAATGAATCTTTGCGATCGCCGAGTAACACCGTCCGAAAACCTTTTTCCGGTTGCTCTGAATCGCATTGAATTCATCTTCCAAATGACCACTTAAAATCCCCGCATCACACAAATCACCGAATGCCGGCTCGAAATTCCATCCACCCCCAAAATTTCCCCCTTGCCCGCAAGCTCGCTAGGCCTCGTTAGAGTCCCAATTCACGATGTCATCGTCGTTACCGTGAACTCCATCCGGACCTCCCGATGAGAGGTCAAATGGTTTGGTCGATTTCGAAGCGGGGTAGACGTACCGAAAATCTCGTCGCCACGCATCTTTGGGAAGATCTTCCAAGTAAGGTCCCTGCCAAAGCTCTGCCTCGGAAGCCTCTGGGCAACTAATCAACGCATCGATTCCTTGGCCCGCCGATGGGTACCGACCATCGTGGTCAATTGCGTAAAGCTTCAAGGCCTGCTCGAGACCTTTTAGACTGATCTTTGTCGTATCTGCATTTGCCTTTTCTTGGCGGTTTACAAGACGCGGCACAACCGCACTCGCAATCACCAACAAGATAGTGACGACCAGCAAGACTTCGATCAGCGTCATCGCCGATCGATAAAAAGCTTTTGAAGGGTGGTGAGATAGATTCATCTTTTTCATACCAATCAGGTGAGACTTTCCGCCGACTGTAGGATCGGCAGTAACAACGCAAGTAAGAGGAAAAGGATTGCGACCGCCATGACCAGCAGTAGCAACGGTTCAAGCATGCGGATGTAAAGATCGAGCGTTCTGTTTGCCTGTCGCTCAAGCGTATCCGCGGTGTTTTGCAAAATTTTGTCGAGGCGGTTGGTGCTTTCCCCCACCCGAATCAGCTCGACAAGCTCATCCGAAAACTGACCACTCTGTTGAAGCGGTGCAGCAAGTGACTGCCCCGACGCAATACTGTCAGAAGCGGATCGAATTGCCTGGCTCATCGTCTGGCTGCCGGTCACGTGTCGCGACACTTCGAGTGACGCAAGAATCGGAACACCATTTTGCAGCATGGTGCCGAGCACTCGGCAGAATCTAGACGTTGCGTACTGACGAACAATCGGACCAACACCCCACAGATTCAACTGCACGCGATCTTTGAGTGACTTACCTGCTTCCGTTTTCAGCCACGTCCATAAAGAAAGGGTGACCATGGCAATCACCACCACAACCATCATGGCATGTTCTTGAATCAATTCGCTGCCTCCGAGAAGGATCACGGTTGGCAGAGGTAATTCACCCCGTTTTTCCAACCGCTCGAAGATCACCTCAAATCGCGGCACAAAGAAGACAAGCATCGCAACAAGTTGCAGGGTTCCCATACCCACCAAAAACGCTGGATAGGCAATCGCCCCAACAATACGACTCCTCAAGTCTTCACTTCGTTCGGTGAACCTTGAAAGACTTCGTAGAGACTCCTCGAGAAATCCGCCCTCTTCACCAGCACGAAGAATATTGACGGCAAAACCGCTGAAGACCTTCCTGTGGTGTGCGAATGCCTTAGAAATGCTTTCCCCATTGGCAACCCGAACCTTCACATCACGAAGGATCGGTGAAAGGCCGGATCGCTGACCGCGTTCGGCAAGCAATTCAAGCGATCTGACCAAGGGAACACCGGCTTCTAGCAGGTCGGCAAGGTTCGTGTAGCAGTTGGAGAGGTCGCGTGATTTGATCTTCGCCTTACCAACTACCGTCGGCACATCGTGAACCTTTGTTGGCACAAGAGCCTTCTGCACCAATGCGCGCAACGCCTCAGCTCGCGAGTCTGCTCCAATCTCACCTCGCACCACTTTACCGGATGAATTCCTTGCAACGTATTGAAATTGCATGACCTCAGCCCTCCGAACCGTCAGAAGTCACACCGGTAAGACGCAAGATCTCATCGACCGTTGTTTTTCCCTGCATCACCGCCTGCCAACCACAATCACGAAGTGATTTCATTCCCTGTGAAGTGGCTCGCTGACGTAAGCTCGACGAGTCAGCGCCACGAGCGGCCATCTGCCGAATCGACTCATCGCAATTGAGTAGCTCAAAGATTGGCAGTCTGCCGCGATACCCCAATTGATGACATTGGCGACATCCTGTTGCGATCCAAACGGTCCCATTTGGATCGGGATAATCAGTCGGCAATACCAACGATTTCGCATCGACTTCCTGCTTGCAACCGTCGCACAGTCGTCGAACGAGTCGCTGCGCCATGACCCCTCTTAACGTGCTCGCAACCAAGAAAGGCTCGACACCCATATCCACAAGCCGCGACACCGCGCCACACGCATCGTTGGTGTGAAGGGTACTGAGCACGAGGTGTCCGGTGAGTGAAGCCTGCACCGCACTTTGAGCGGTTTCGCGATCTCGAATCTCACCTACCAGAACGACATCGGGATCGTGTCGAAGGATGCTGCGCAATCCCGTTGAAAAGGTTCGACCTATCTTCTCATGCACCTGAATCTGGTGGATTCCCGGCAAACTGTATTCAACCGGATCCTCGATGGTCACGATCTTGATGGTTTGATCACGAATCGCGTTAAGAGCGCTGTACAGCGTGGTCGTTTTCCCGCTACCGGTCGGACCCGTGATAAGAATCATCCCGTTGGGACGCTTGATCATTTCGAGAAAATGCTGTTCTTGCTGCTGAGGAATCTCGAGATCACCAATGGATAAAACCTCGCGACCACGATCCAGCAGACGTAAGACGATATTTTCACCGTGCAACATCGGAATGACGGATACACGAATGTCCGTCTCTCGGTTCAGCAAATTGGTCTTAAAACGACCATCCTGCGGTAACCTGCGTTCAGCAATGTTCAGCTTCGCGAGAATCTTGATGCGGCTGATAATTGCGGATCGGAACTGGGACATTTTCGGCGGAAAATGCACCGAGCGAAGCAACCCGTCAACTCGATAGCGAACCTGAAAATGCCCTTCTTCGTTCTCTAGGTGAACATCACTCGCACCTTGCTGCAGCGCATCTTCAAGTAATTCGCTCACCAACTTGGAAACGGTACGCTGCTCGCCCAGGTCATCAATGTCTGAACTCTCACCGTACTCCTCGAAGCCCATCGCCCCATCTGAATCTTCATCGTCCAACGCCGACGACCCGACACCAAATCGATGCTTGAGCGCTTTTGATATTTCCTGAGGATCCGCAAGAACGGGACGGATATGGCGACCTGTAGCGAGCGAAAGTTCGGCAGCCAAATCAAGATCCAGAGGATCTCCCACTGCCACTAAGATGGAGTTACCAGAGGTTGCGTAGGGAACCGCACCACGCTCACTAAGATCTTGTGCGGAAAATATCCCGAACAAGCTTTCATCGATCTTTGCCTCATGCAAATCGACAAATGGCATGCCGAAATTTGACGCTTGATCTTGGTTCATAGCCTTGAGTCTGATGTTAAGTTCGCATGGGCTACCCAGAACCCGTCATGAACGTCAACTCCTCAGGAAGATCCCTCGCTTAGGGCGATCCATGAAGGCAACCACAACAGGTTTTACTGATGAGATTCCCCCGAAGCTCAGGATCCACACTATCTACGGAACCGCTCATGTCAAAGCAAACAGTACGATTCCTACCACTCCTTTTGCCCGTTGGAGCGGTTGTGATGAATGTAGCGGTTGTGCGGATTATGCGGCTTTGAACCAAGACGGGTAACGACTTGGAACACCTCAATAAACTCAACCACTCGATCAAACTCAACCACGCAGACAAATCCAGCACCAACAAATCCAACACCAACAAATCCAGCACCAACAAAAAAAGCACCAACAAATAAAGCACCAACAAAAAAAGCACCAACAAAAAAAGCACGGCCGCCGAGAAATTCTCGACGACCGTGCCAGGGTGTCCCGTTTATGGTAACGACACGTGAGAGGCTGTTCCGCACGCCACCAGTCCACGGGGCGATGTACCTCCGCAAGCAACAGCTCGGGCTGACTACTCCACGCCAGTGCGGTTTTCAGTGGTCAAACCACCCTCAGCGAGGATCTCGTCGAACTCTCGAAGAGTTCGGCCGCCGCTGAAGCCGTTACGTCCGGTTGCTTCCAGCACACATGGGATGTCGTTTCCAGCTTCGTCACATCCGTTGGCGATGACGAGGCTTGGATGATCGAACGGAGCCGCGTTTCGCTCGGCGTCCTCATCGGTCAGAGTTCTGAGGAACGCGACCAGCGAGTCAATCTTGGTAGGATCTTCACGCAAGATGGCGATTCCATCGACATCTGGTGCTCGGTCCGCTTCGTTAGCATGGTTACCACCACGAGCGTAGAACTCGACGACTTCCCGAAGACTCTTCATGCTACCGTTGTGCATGTAAGGTCCGGTGTAAGCGATGTTGCGAAGAGTATTCGACTTGAACGCTCCGTTGACCGCGGCGAGTTCAGGTGAGATACCCGACCGAAGCGTTTCGGAAAGTGGCAAGCCACCGACTCCAACGCCGCCAATGCCAAGGTCTTCGATCGTAGGAGTCACGCCGATGTTGTAAAAACCACTGTCGTAGTTCTTCACAACATTGCCAAATTGCATCTGCATGTTTTCAACAGCTGCTTCGTGACCGGTAACGCTAGCGAAAAATGGTCCGCTGTGGCAGCTGATACACTTGCCTTCATTGAGGAAGATGCTCAAACCTTCTTCTTCTTGAGCAGTGAATCCACGACGGAAACCGGATCGAGCGAACTGATCGTAACGGCTGTTATCAGGAATCAAGGTTCGCTCGTACATCATGATGCTAAGACCCCAGAAGAGCGAGAAGTTCGCTTCCATTTGGGTGTGGCTTCCATCACCGACAGCTTCCGCTGCATACCATTCTGGTTTGAAAGCAGCGCGAATCAGATCCGCGTAGGTTTTGCCGTTCAGATAGCCACCGCCGAGAACACTGTCCTGAATGTGGACTTCTTGGAGTGCTAGAGGATTCATTCCGAGCATCTTCCGACCGACATCTGGGAAACTACGCCCAATGAACGAAGTCTCAATCGTGTCGAGCACAGGACCAGTTGCCTGCGATGCCAAGGCAGCATTCAAAATGGAAATTCGCACTTGCAATGGTGAAGTACCATCTGCATTCGCTCTCCAAACACGTGCGTTCGGGTCGGTATCACCGGCTGGATTCACGCCGTTGAACTGATTCTCACCTCGGCCGTCCCAAAAAAGACGGGTGTGGTAAGCGGCACCGTATGTCGTCGGTGCATTACGGCCTGTTGAAGCACGGTGAACCAAGCCGTTCTTGGTGAACAACTTTGTTTCTTCTGAAGCGGTGGCCTCTGGCTCATCGATACCAAATTCCTCCGGTAAGACCTTGCCGAAGACCTCAATCAAAGATTGGAAGTCTTTTCGCGAGATCCCTGCAGAACCTACAACGTCATCGTTGTTGCTCAAAATGTTGGCTTCATGGTCGTTAGGGTCGACATTCTCGCCTGGCAGATTCTCGCCATTGGGGAAGTCAATCGTCTTCTTCAGTGGATCCACTTTTTTATGAAAAGGGAACATGCTCGAAGCAAGCGACTCATTCGGACCATAAAAACTGTCATCGGTAAAGTCCGGTGACTGAGCCGAAGCGAAGCCGCCTGGAGCAACCGTATTCTTGGTTCGAATATCGACGCCGAAATGGTAGTGACAACTTGCACAGGAAACGAAACCATCGCTCGCCATCTGCTGATCCCAGAATAGAGCCTTACCAAGTGCAATGGCGGCTGCTTCATCAGCGATATAGTCAGCGACGTCGACCGTGGGTAGTTCAAGCGTCTCGAGTGCGAGAGGAGCTGCAGCAAAGTTAGGTGCTGCAATCACGCGATTCGCACCGCGAACTCGACCCGCGGAAACGATCGTCTCCCCTGGCTGCTGTGTGAATAGACCGCCAGCGAATGGATCGGTTCCCAGTGGATTTGTTCCCAGCACGTTGCCGATGACCGGCCGAGTCTCGGCCACTGGTTCAGCGACCGGAGCTTCAGGCTCGCTAACAACAGTAGGGGTGATGGTTCTTGCTGCTCTGGCCGTACGACTGCGGCGCTGTGCCTCGGCCGATGACTGAATGCCGACCGCCGCAACGGCCGCCAAAGCAAGGGACAATTTTCTGAATTTGTAAAGACGCATAGCCTCTCCTCTCAACTCCCCATCGGGATGACAGTTAAATGGATTAATTGGGTCGTCATGCCTGTAACGATTGTGCGGCATGTAACGCCTGTAGGAGTTAAGCGAAGAGAGGATCTTGATTTTCCAGCTTTCTCAAGTTCCAAAGCTGAATTAGCTGGAACGAACACCAATTAAAGGGCGGCAAATCACGGGTTTTGTTGCCAAAAAACAACACCCAGAAAAAGTCCAAACAAAATGCATCTTTAGTTGTTTTTTTGAACAAAAACCAATTGCATTCCCCAGTGAGGTAACGAAAGTGCACCATGCAGACGGGGGTTTGTTGGCAACGGAAAGGTTGCTTGCCGTGGCGAATCCGAGAGGCAGAAGGGATTCGCTGATTCAAGACCAGTATGAACCTCAATGAGATCATGGAATCACTCACAAATCTGCAAAGTCACCTCTACGGATCTTTTCACGTTCCGGTGCACACGGTCTCAAAGTCTACTGCGACTGACAAAAGCACTGAGACAGATGAAGGTGCGTCTCCCGCTACACTCAATGCGAGTAACGCGGATCTAGCACCTTCAGTTGACTTGAAACGACTGAATGAACAGTCACGTGAAAGAGATCAACTGAAGCACTCTTTTGACGATGCTTACGAGGATTTGCAAAACTTGGCTAACTGGCTGCTACGATCAGAACGCAGTGCGTTGACCTTACAATCCGATGATCTGGTACATGAGGCGTACCTACGACTCACTCGATCAACAGTGTCGATCTCATGGGAGAGTCGTCGACAGCTGATTAACCTTATCGTTGAAACGATGCGTCGAATCCTGATCGACCATGCTCGACGGAAATCCTCACTCCGGGGTGGTGGCGCCCATTCTCAAGTGCCTTGGGAGGACGTGATTTCTGAGCACGCTTCCGAAGATACCGCTTCACCAGCACACCTCTTTGATCTCAACACGGCAATCACCAAGTTAGCGGGAATCCATAAATCCGCAGCCGAAGTCGTCAACCTGCGATTCTTTGCCGGATTGACCTTCGACGAAATCAGTAATGTTTTAGAAAAGCCGCGCAGCAGCATTTACCGAGAATGGCTGGCCGCGAGAGCCTGGTTAAAGACAGAACTTACTCGCTCGAGTGATGCCTGAAACATCTCCCCGCACGCACCTGAATCCCAACCGTGAGAACCTTGTGGCCGCCAAAACATCTTCATTTCAGTTGATGCTCCACTGCCTTGAGCATCTTGATCCAACTGACTGGTCCGACTATGTCCGAACCCACGCTCCGGACGCTAAGATTCGCGATGAAACATTGGAAATCATAGCGTCGCATTATCAAGACGATGACTGGTTACCCACCGCAGATGATCAGTCGCGATTGAATATCAAAGCAAATCTCCAAGGG
>JAKMEW010000404.1 GCA_022425745.1 Rubripirellula sp. | reverse complement strand
GATGTCTAGGATAGCTGCTGTTTGTTGGTTGCTGGTTCCTTTTACAAAAAGCAGTTCGATTGCCTTGAGTTTCAGCCACTGGTCCGTGGTCTTCCAGTGCTCAATTTGATCAACGATGGCAACTTGCAGGGCGACTTCTTCTTTCTTTTTTAACTCCACACTTCTTGCAATCGAGCTTGCAACCCTGTGAGGTCCAATCCATTCTTGTTCGTGTGAATCGTCTTCGTGAATTCCGCGTAGTTGCAGTTTTGGTCGTCTACCCTCGCGTCGAAGGTGATCCGTCAGTTTGTAAGCACAGATTGAGAAAAGATAGCTCTCAAGTGATCGCCCTGGATCATAATTTGCAAGGCTATTGAGGAAGCCGATGAATGCTTCCTGCACAATGTCTTCGCTGGTTGATCGGTTGTGAATCCTACAATCAACGTAGGCAATAAGTCGGCCCTCATATTTTTCAATCAGATCTTTCCATGCTTGTTGATCTCCCGCCTTGATCCTCGTAATCAGTTCGTCATCACGAGAGGTCGATTCGCCGGAAGACATGGATTTGATTTAGATAATGGGGATGGGAGAGACGGAATGCCATTGGGCCACAATGACTCAATGCTGCCGCCTAACTGAAATGTGAATCAGAAAAATCAATCCTGATGATCGGCTGTGAATTCACTATACTGCCCACGAAAACTCACCGAGGCGACAGGTTTGTGGGGAATGAAACCCAGACCACGGAAAAAAACGAGTTTGGGAATTGAGTGACGTGACGTTTTGATGAGACCGATTTTATCGGATCGATCACGTTTGCTACGGATAATCTCAAAGATTTTATGACGGCAATACTTGGCATCTCCGCTTTCTATCATGACTCTGCCGCTGCTCTTTTGGTAGACGGCGAAATCGTTGCCGCTGCGCAGGAAGAGCGGTTCACCAGAAAGAAGAATGATGCAGCTTTTCCAAAGCATGCGATAGATTTTTGCTTGAAGCAGGCAGGATTGACGGCAGCAGAGATTGATCATGTTGGCTTTTACGAAAAGCCTTTATTGAAATTTGATCGCTTACTAGAAACCTATCTCAGTTATTCGCCTTCCGGTTTCCTTTCTTTCCGCAAGGCGATGCCTGAGTGGGCCGGTCCAAAACTGCAACTTCGCCGCGAGATCCGTCGTGGGCTTGGAAATCAATATCAAGGAAGGATTTGTTTTTGCGAGCACCATCAATCTCATGCGGCGAGTGCTTTCTACGCATCGCCATTCGAAGATGCAGCGATCCTTACATTGGACGGTGTTGGCGAATGGGCCACATCCACGATGGGTGTTGGGCACGGCAACCAAATCAGGTTAATGAAGGAGATACGTTTTCCCCATTCTTTGGGTCTTCTTTATTCTGCGATTACTTACTTTGCTGGATTTCGCGTCAACTCGGATGAATACAAGTTGATGGGCCTTGCGCCCTATGGGGAGCCACGCTACGTCGAAGTGATTCGGGAGAATCTGATCGAGATTTTTGATGACGGGTCGTACCGAATGAATCTTGATTACTTTGATTATCCGCAGGGATTACGGATGACTTCGCGAAAGTTCAATCAGTTGTTTGGTGCGTCTCCAAGGAATCCGAATGAGCCTGTTCGAGAATTAGATATGGATCTCGCCGCATCAATTCAGAAGGTCACTGAGGATGTGGTGCTGCGAGCATCTCACCATCTGTTTGATCTCAGCGGCGCTGAAAATCTTTGTCTTGCGGGTGGTGTCGCCCTCAATTGCGTCTCCAATGGTAACGTGCTCAGGAATGGTCCTTTCAGAAACGTTTGGGTGCAGCCTGCGGCGGGTGATGCTGGTGGTGCGCTCGGCGCCGCGCAATTCATTTGGCATCAGCTCATGGAGAAACCTCGGAGCGTGTCCGTGCCTGACGGACAGAGAGGTAGCCTTCTCGGTCCGGAGGTTTCAGAGCAGAGTCTGCAGGCTTCGCTGGATAGTGTGGGGGCGAGGTATCAGGTGTTTGAGACCGAAGCAGAACTGGCTGACGATCTGTCCAAGCGTCTCGACGAAGGAGAGTTAATAGGGATTGCGCGGGGCCGAATGGAGTTTGGTCCTCGGGCATTGGGGAATCGGAGTATTGTTGCTGACCCCCGTCGGCGTGAAACCCAACGCGATCTGAATCTGAAAACTAAGTTCCGCGAGTCCTTTCGGCCGTTCGCTCCAATTGTGATGCGAGAGCATGTTTCTGATTATTTTCAGTGGGATGCGGACCAAGAGAGTCCCTACATGTTGATGGTCACCGGTGTCAATTCCTCCATTCGAGAAGCAGTTGATCCAACGCTTCCAAAAGGGCTTGATCGAGTTAACGATATCCGGAGTCATCTGCCAGCGATCACGCATGTTGACTACTCAGCCCGGCTGCAGACGGTGGATCAGATTCGAAACCCGTTCCTCTGGACGCTGTTGGATCGTTTCAAGCAGCGAACCGGATGCTCAGTACTCGTGAATACAAGTTTCAATGTCAAGGATGAGCCAATGTTAATCATTGGGCCGACGCCTTGGCCTGTTTTATGCAAACCAATCTTGATGTGCTCGTACTTGAGAATTGTGTGCTAGAGAAGTCGCGCCAGAGTGCGGTTGACCTTCAGGCTTTAGAGAGGATTAGGGATCTGCCGTTTGTCGAGCAAAGAAACAAAGAGCAACGGCAAACACGTCAATTCGTTGGATCGCTATGTTTGGCTTTGGGTTTGCTATCAGGTCTGGTTTACTATCGATTCCACGCTCCTGTCTTTGCGGGTATCATCTTGGTGATCGCCGTGCTGACGACGGTGGGCGCTTGCTTGGGCGATTCCGTGCGAAGCTTCATTGAGTTCAGCTTCAAACGTCTCACGCTTCCGGTTCGATTCGTGGTGACTTTGGTTTTGCTGGCGGTGGTTTATTATCTGCTGGTCACCCCGATTGGGGTGCTGTTGCGTTTTGCTGGACGAGATCTCAGGCGATCAGATCGCAAGACGCTAACACAGTGGACACCGTGGGTGGATCGAGACTTAGAGAGCTATTTTCAAACTTATTAATCAAGAGTTCACTCGATGAATCAAGGCAACGGTTCCGATGAGCAAGATGTGGACGCGGGTTCGCAATCTTCTGCTAAGTCCTTTGATGAGCTTGCGGGTGATCAGGATCCCGGCATCGTAACTGAGTTTGTTCAGTTCCTTCGGTACAACAAAAAGTGGTGGCTAACTCCAATTCTTATTGTCACGCTGTTGCTGATCGGTGCCGCGATTCTGCTTCCGTCCCCCGTCGCACCTTTTATCTACACGTTATTTTAAAAAGGTTGACACTCGAAGAGTTCGTTAGTTTGCAAAAGGGCGGCGTTGAAGGGCGTTCACTCCAAGCAAGTTGCACGTCGTGAGCCGCTCGTTTTATCGCTGTCTTTAAAATGAGATAGAGGTTTTAGTCGATTGTTTTTGCTGAACCTAGAAGCGTGCCGTGTGAAGTCCGAATTAGTGATTCGATTTGTGTGGATGAACCGATTGCCATGACCAAGGAAGAAGAAATCGCGACTCGCTCCGCTGCAACAGTGGTCGTTGATCCTGAGCGAGGTTTGTTGGTGAGGTGCCGGGAGTGGGTCGATCTGTTGCCTTGGCTCCGTCTGTTTCGCGTCATGCGTTTAATTGGTTCACCCGTTTTGGTTTCGTTGACGCTGTTTGTGCTGCTGATCTGGTATCAGGGCGCTACTTGGATTTTGGAAGGTGAATTCAGGCAGCAGATCAGATCAGGCCATGCCGAGGTTGGCTTAACGGAAACGACTCAAGTCTTCTCACAAATCGGTCGGCTTGGATACAAGTTGCATCCGGCGAGCATGATGCAATTTGCGGATCGGGTCATTTCACCACGTTGGCTAGCGGCAAGTCTTTGGACCGTTCTGATTTGGTTGGTCCCTGGATTATTTCTGACCCGACAAGGTGTGATGCTGACTGTGGGACGCGAGTTGGAATCGCTGTTTGGATGGCGGAGTATTGCGTGGCGGAGATCTTGGCCTGCCTTCTGTTCGATTGTGGGGGTATTTCTTGCTCCTTTAGCAATCGCTCTGTCACTTTGGTTGGTTCACGCGATTTCTAGGTTGCTTCCGGATTATCTACTGTTGCAGTTACCTTTAGGATTCGCAGTCGCGTTATTGGCAGTGCTAGGGGGGCTATTGTTACTTTCCTCCTACTTTGCAATGCCGTTGAGTATCGCGTCGATCGTTACGGAGCCGTCTTCGGATGCAATTGATGCCGTTAGCAGAGGCTATGAGTCATGTTTCCGCAGGCCACTGAGGATGTTGGGTTATTTGGTCGTCGTCGTCATTCAGCTGTTGATTGCGTTTGTAGTCGCGAGCGGGATTGTGTCTTGCGCTAATGGACTTTTGTTTGTTGCGACTGGCTCAGATTGGTTCCGATTGTCTTCGCTACGAGGTGCGGTGTTGATGATTTTAAGTGTTTTTCCCACAGCAATCATTACCACCTTAGCTTGGGGCCTAATCGGTGGTGTCTACCTGCTACTGCGAAAGGACACCTGCGAACACGAAATTGAAGATGTGTGGGTGCCCACCCTTGATGATTCACTTGTTATTAATGGGCTGAGCAGTTTGCCTGAATTGAATATGGTTGATGATGAAGGCCCGCAATGAGCCTCATCCCGTGATTTGGATTTTGTAGGCTTTTTCTCTAGTTCGGAGGGAAGATAGATGGAAGAAAGGCAGGAGATACATCCGGCGCGTGACTTGGATCAGGCAAATCTAGTGACGGTTGCCAAGCGTCAATGTGAAGCATCAGCGTCCGTTCTTGTGTCCGTTTTGCAAGATGAGGGGATTCGAGCCATTGCTACAGGCGGCTACACGGCGGGATTCCGAGCTGAGGCGCCCGGAGTCGTACGAGTGCTTACTTTTGAGTCCGATGCAGAGCGTGCGCGAGAGATTGTTTCCGAAATTGAAGCAGAGATCCGCCAGAATCAGAATCTTTCTGATGGTGCATAGACTGCGAGTAATGGCTTCACTTATCGACCAAATTTCTCATCAACGTGATTAGTGCGTGTCACGCGATTGAGAGTCGGATGCTATTGCTGCGTCCAATACCGGAACGCTCGCATGGTCTGCCGAGCAGCCTCTTCTGGATGTGGAAAAGGGAATGCCTCTGCACATAGATAGCCTTCGTAATTAATCTCACGCAGTGCATCGATGATCGGGCCAAATGACATGTGACCCAGGCCAACCGGGCGCCGGTTGCTGTCGACGAAGTGAATATGGCCAACCCACTTTCCGCCATCGCGAAGTGCCTGAGCAACATCTGATTCTTCGATGTTCATGTGGAATAGATCACACAGCAGTCTAACATTGTCCGTTGATAGGCTCTCTAAAAGATCAACGCCGGCTTTGACCGTGCAGCACTGTTTCGTCTCGTAGCGATTGAGGGGTTCATAGATCAGGGGGACATCGTATTTGGCAGCCTGCGTTGCACCATCTTCTAATGCTTCGGCGAGGAATTTGAGCGATTCGTCGATGTTTCCCGTGTGCCCACTTGGGCCTTGCATGGAGCCAATGATGGCTGCGGCACCGAAGGTTCCAGCCAAGTCAACGATGCTTCTCACGAAGGCCTGTGCCTGCTGGCGTTTGGTGGGATCAGGGTCGGCGAGTTGTAGGCGATGTTTTACCCAGCCCGCCCCTGTACCCAGTGCGGCAAGTTTCAATCCAGACCGATCAAGTAATTTACCGAGTTGGTCTGCATCGATCGCTTCGGGGCCGGGTGCGAAGATTTCAACGGCGTCGTAACCGAGTTGTGCAGCAAAGTCGATTGATTTTTCTAGTCCATCCCAAAGGACAAAGGGGCCACCGCGGGCTTCTTCAACAAGACTGATGGTGATGCAGGATTTCATGGCTTAGGTTTTGATGAATGATTAGGGGTGAGCGTGCATGGCTAACGTGCATGGCTAACGTGCATGCCTAAATAGTGGTCGGCACTCACTGAGTACGGTGTCGGCAAGTGTTTAGCCGTCGTTGTTTAGCTGTCATTGTTTTCTGGGCGGCCCTCGACGTAGACCCAATTGTGGATCGGTTTGAGGATCTCTTTGACTTCTGAGACAAGTTGCTCATCCATTGGCTCTTCGAGCCAGTCACACCATTGATTGACACGATCGGGATTCGCTGATCCGGTGACGCAACTCGAGAATTCAGGGTTTGCTACCGAGTATTGAAGGGCGAGCTTTGCGATATCACTACCCCGTTCTCTGACGTGGGCCGCGGCTTTTGCCGCTACTTCACGCACCTCGTCGGTCGCCTTGTGCCAAACCGGCAGTGAAAGATTAGTCAGCAGTCGAGCAGAGAAAGGCGCGGCATTGATGAGCCCAACATTTTTTTCGCGGCACGGCTCGATCAGCGAGAGTGCCATGTCATTTTGAAGCGTGTAATGGTTGTAGGTCAGGACGACATCAAGCTCGCTCCGCTGGAGCATTTCAGTGAAGATCTTCATCGGGTATCCACTAACTCCAATGAACCGAACCTTTCCTTTCGCAACCTGTTCACGTAGGGCTGGGATGGTTTCATTGACGACCTGATCAAGGTCAACAAATTCGATGTCATGGCAAAACATGATGTCGATATGATCGATCTGCATTCGCTCAAGAGAAATGTCCACGCTCTCTTCGACACGGCGAGCACTAAAGTCAAAATGCTGTGGTGCGTAACGGCCTAGCTTTGAGCTCAGGATGTAGGAGTCCCTCGGGATCTGTGGTAATACCCGGCCCAGCATTACTTCGCTCATGCCCCTGCCGTAGTAGGCAGCCGTGTCGATGTAGTTCATGCCTCGGTCAAGGGCAACGTTCACACAGCGCAGTGCTTCATCGACATCAATCGGCCGAAACTCAGCGCCGATCGATGAGGCTCCAAAGCCTAGGACTGATAGTTCTAGTCCTGTTCCGTTCAGTGGGCGTCTTTCCATCTGCCTTGCTTTTTAATAGTTGAGTCAAAGAGTCGAGAAATTGCGATCGAGTTTTGCACGCCGTTGATTCGTGGCGGCGATGCCCTTTGGAGCTTAACAAAACGGAACTGTTTTATGTAGCGGACGCGGTTATTTGTAAATGATTAGGAACTCACCGCGGGAGGGTTCTGGAAATCAATCTTGCTTTGCGGCTTTGCCTGTCAACTGCGAGATCAGGCCGTGCTACAATCCGCGGGCCAATTGTTATTACCGCGTCGCTCAATTTGCGCCGTTCGTGCAAGAAATGATAAAAGAGTTCCTCGGATGATGCCCACTTCTTTGGTTCGGATTTGTTTTCGTGCTTTCGCCATCGTCGTTGTGCTGGTTGTTCCCGTGCAGCTCCTTGTCGCAGACGGATCGTTGGGGGCGAGCAACGCCTCTACTCATGCCACGCATGAAGCATTTGCGAGCTCAGGATTCAAAGGTGGTTTTATTGTTCACCTGGATGCGGCGAATCCGTCCCAGACTTTGTCGCTACGCAATCAGTTTGCAACCCAAATCCACGCTCTCGTTTTGGACTCAGATCGGCTTGCCGGCTTCCGTGACGGAATTATCGAAGAAGGCTTTTACGGGGATGTTTCGGCTGATCATTTTACTGGCGATGAATTGCCGTATATCGACAACCTGGTCAACCTTTTAGTTGCTGAAGATCTGGGTGAAGTATCGGTGGCTGAGGTCCTTCGTGTGTTGGTGCCTCAGGGCGTAGCGATGATCAAGCGAGGTGATAGCTGGGAGAAAGTGGTTAAGCCACGCCCCGAAGAAATTGATGAATGGTCCCACTACCTTCATGATGCAACCGGAAACTCGGTTGCCCACGATGACGTTGTCGGTCCTCCGCGACACCTGCAGTGGGTGGGCAGCCCACGATGGTCGCGTCACCATGATCGGATGGCGAGCATGAGTGCACTGGTGTCGACCGCCGGACGCATGTTCTATGTGATGGACGAGGGAAGCCGAGTCTCAATACAGCTTCCCCCAAAGTGGAAGCTCATCGCTCGGGACGCTTTTAATGGAAGTGTTCTCTGGAAGCGAGATATTCCTGATTGGCAAAGCCATCTTTGGCCGCTCAAGAGTGGGCCGACGCAACTGTCTCGGCGATTGGTCTCAGCAGATGACGAGGTGTTTATCACCTTGGGGTACAACGCTCCGCTCACCGCACTTGATGCTGTCACTGGTGAAACATTGAGAACGTATGCCGGGAGCGATGCAACCGAAGAGGTGATTCATACTGGTGACAAGCTGTTTCTCGTTGTTCGCAAAGGTGTTGCGGAGCTGCAAAATTACAAGCCGCTCAATGGAACCGTTGGCGATCAAGCAGATGTTCGCCAACGATTTTTTTGGAACGAAGAGCCACGGGTCGTGATGGCCTTCGATGCGGAGACTGCGGAGTTGTTGTGGTCGCGTCAGACGCGAGTTTCTCCCCTGACCTTATGTGCGGATGAGCAGAGGGTCTACTTGCACGACGGCAACCAGTTGGTGAGCTTGGATCAAGAAAGTGGCGAGTTGGCTTGGCAATCGGAACCGGTCACTCGGCGTGAATCTTTCACCTTTAATTTTGGGCCACGTCTCGTGATTCATGAAGATGTGGTGCTGTATTCCGGCGGCGATGGGAAGATGCGAAGCCTGGATTCCAAAACGGGTGAGGTGCTTTGGCAGTCCAGTTTTCCCAACAGTGGATATCAATCTCCGCAAGATCTGATGGTCATGGGTGGTCTGGTTTGGGTCGCTCCTCTCACCTCAGGTAAAGATTCTGGTGTCTATACCGGTCGTGATCCACGTACGGGTGAGGTGAAGAAAGAATTCGCGCCCGATGTCGATACTTATTGGTTTCATCACCGATGCTATATCGCAAAGGCTACTGATAATTTCTTGATGCCAAGTCGGACGGGGATTGAATTTGTGGACCCCGATCAGGAGCATTGGGATATCCATCACTGGGTTCGCGGAGGTTGTCTCTACGGGGTCATGCCATGTAATGGACTCACCTATGCCCCGCCTCATAACTGCGCGTGTTACCCAGAAGCAAAATTATTTGGCTTTAACGCGTTGGCACCCTCCGCGGCTACTCGCCCAGTACCCACCGAGGTGCCGGAACAAGGCCGTCTGGAAAAAGGTGAGGCTTACGGACAAAGCTTGGTTCAGGAAGATGAATTGGCTCGTCTCAATGATTGGCCGACTTATCGACATGATGCATCTCGAAGCGGAACGACGGGTAAGCCTGTCAATGCGAAAGTTGGAGCGAAGTGGGACGCAAAATTGGGTGGACGATTGACAGCACCGGTGGTTTCTGACGGACTCGTCTATGTGGCTCAGACGGACCAGCATCGGATTGTGGCGATCGATCAAAAGACGGGGCAGGTTGCATGGAGCTATACCATTGGCGGTCGAATTGATTCGCCGCCGACCGTGCGTCATGGGCGTGTGGTCTTTGGCGGTGCAGATGGGTGGGTCTATTGCCTGACGACGCAGGGTAATTTGGTTTGGCGGTACCGGGCTGCACCGCTTGATCGTCGATCCATGGCATTCGAACAGTTGGAGTCTTTGTGGCCAGTTCACGGAAGTGTTTTGGTTCACAATGGCGTTGTGTACTGCGTGGCCGGTCGTTCCATCTTCCTTGATGGTGGACTCAGGATGTTGGCACTCGATTTGAAGATGGGTGAGAAGCGGTTTGAGACTTTGATGGATGAGACGAATCCAGAGACGGGCAATAACATTCAGGAAAAGTTACAGGTGTTGCAGATGCCAGTCGGTTTGCCAGATATTCTCTCAACCGATGGCAGGCATCTCTACATGAAGTCTCAGAAGTTCGACTTCGAGGGGAATCGATTAGAGATCGGACCCAACTCGGGCGACTTTGCGACTCAGGCATCCAAGCAACGCGGTGAGGATGCTCATTTGTTTGCACCGATGGGTTTCTTGGATGAGAGTTGGTTCCACCGATCTTATTGGGTAATGGGGCAAAGTTTTGCTGGTGGTCATGGCGGGTATTATCAAGCCGGTCGGTTTGCTCCGTCCGGGCGTTTGCTGGTGCATGGTAACGGTTATGTTTTTGGTTACGGACGTAAGCCAGAATACCTCCGGTGGACCACAACATTGGAGCATCAGTTGTTTGCTGCGGAGCCGAACCCACCGGAGATTCCCGAAGGTTTTGGGAAACGGGGTGCGGGCGCGGGGCCGACCGGCTCGTTTGCTGCGTTTGGTAAACCAGTGACCCTTAACCCCGCGGGTAAAGCGTTTACGGTCGAAGCCTGGGTAACGACGACGCGAGCACAGGGTGTGATCGTTGCCCGAGGTGGGCCAGCAGATGGATTCGCATTGTCGCTTGAGGCTGGACGTCTTCGGTTTGACATTCGTGCCGATTCAAAGTTGAGTTCTGTCGTGGCGCCAAAATCGATGATCGGAGGATGGCATCACGTTGCAGGAGTCCTCGATCCACAACTCGGTATGCAGCTCTACGTTGACGGAGAATTAGTCGGCGAAGGAAAGGCGTCTGGATTCATCTCGCAAGATCCCGCGCAAGGTTTGGAAATCGGGACCGATGCAGGATCTTACGTCGGTGACTACAACGCTCCTCAATTCGCAGGAATTGTTGATGAATTGAGGCTGTATTTTCACGAGGCGACCGAAGAGCAGATTGCGAATCGATTTCGCGATGGATCCGAGATTGCAGCAGACGCAGTTCTTGCCGTTAGTTTTGACGATGGAACGGCACGGGATCACTCTACCTTTCGCCACAATGGAACCGTCGAGAACGCCAAGCTGGTAGATGGGAAATATGGAAAGGCTTTACAATTCCTCGCCGCAAAAGGTGGCCGAAAACCGGCTCCAAAAACATCTAATAGCCTTGTGGATCCTAAGTGGACTCAGGATGTAACGATCTATGTACGCGGCATGGTGCTTGCGGGTAAGAATCTTTTCATCGTCGGGCCACCGGACATTATCAACGAAGAAGACACTTTCAAGCAGCTCTCCGAAAGCGACCCACAAGTTCAGGATCTCCTCGCCAAACAAGATCAGGTTTTGCTTGGTTCTCAGGGTTCGCGCCTCCTGTCCGTCAATATTGACACTGGACAGGTGGAGAATGAAGTTGATTTGCGGGATCTACCGACTTGGGATGGTTTAGCGGGAGCAGATGGTCATCTGTTTTTGACAACCCTCGAAGGCTCGGTGATTTGTTTTGGAGAATCAGGTCTTTAGACGCTTACCGAGCGATTGATGGATGGTCGCGTGACGCCTGCTTGCGCGACTTTAACGTATGACCGTTTGATCAATTCTGGGGTCTGATTGGGTCTGCTTCGTAATTCTGAGCTTCAGCAAGTTACCTTAGGGAAGGTGCTAAGAAATGTCGAACCGCATTTTCTTGATGGCGATGATCACGATGATCGGATCCATTGCATTAGCCTGTAACATTCCTGTTTTTCGGTATGCACTGGAGCGTTGGCGTCCTGACCCATGTGAGATTCTCGTTTTTCATCAACAGGATCTTTCCGCCTCTGAGATGAACGTGTTGCAAAGCGTTTTGCCAACGCGTGTTGGAGGAAGTTTGGTCAAGCGATCTATAGAACCAACGCGGTCTCTTGGAGAGGTGAAATTCGTTAACACGGCGGAGACGACGGGAGATCTGAGGTCTCTGTGGGAACAGCTAAAAGGTGATGCGAAGGTTGATATGCCTTATGTGCTGGTTCGTGGGAATGTGGGACCTTTGACTCAGTTCCCGCTATGGAACGGGGCGTTAGCAGAGCTTGGGAAAAGCGGAGTCTTTAAATCGCCAGCGAGAAAAGAACTATGCCGTCGATTAGTGTCTGGCGATGCGGTGATCTGGCTATTGATTGCTGGTGAGGATGAGGAAGCTACAGATCAGGTGAGAAAACAATTAGCGGAGGAACTGCCCCGCTTGTCGAAGCAAATCAATCTTCCTGAGGGAATTGGCTTACCGGGCTCAGAGCTTTATTCAGAGGTGCCACTGTTAGTTCAATTTAGTCAGCTGGAAATCGATCGCGATGATGATAAAGAAGCGTTTCTCATCAATCTCTTCTCATCCATTCGACCGGAGGAGACGGCAAGAGGCGAACCGTTGGTCGTGCCTGTTTTTGGGCGTGGTAGAGCCTTGGAAGTGATCCCCGGGAGTTCCCTCAACTCACAGTTGATGATGGATCTAACACTCTTTTTAAGTGGAGCGTGTTCCTGTCAGGTGAAAGATCAAAACCCAGGGTTTGATTTGCTGATTGATCACGACTGGAATCAGGACTTATTTTCATCCGGTGACGAGCCTCCACCGGCAAAGTCGATCAAACAGGGTCGTGGTTCAGGCCAAACCACTGCACCGCAATTGCTCGATATACCACCGGGGCGATGAGAGTGGTTAGACTGAGTGTTGACGATTAGTTTTTGATAAATCATTCCTTTTGGCGAGCGTTGATTAGCCAACCGATTGAACTGTAGGTGTTGAGATGCCACGAATCGCTGTTTTGTTAGCTGGTTCGTTACTTGCGTTGATTTTGATGCTTGTGATGCTGGGTCGATCGACCAATCCGGTTAGTCAGTCGGATGATCTGCGTGAAGAGGCAGGGGCGTTGCCAAGTGCTCCACTGATGTTGTTTTGCGCAGCGAGTAATCGAGCTGTGATGGAGAAAGTGATCGCTGACTATGCGGATGAATTCGGCCGGCAAATCGACGTGCAGTATGGTCCATCGCAAACACTTTTGTCACAGATGGAAGTCAGCAAAGTTGGGGATCTCTACCTGCCCGCAGATGATAGTTACCTCGTGATGGCTCAGGAAAAAGGATTGGTTCAAGAGATCTTGCCGATTGCAAAGATGCAGGGTGTGATCGCAATTAAGTCGGGCAATCCAAAGTCGATCCAAACCTTCGATGACCTACTTGATGATCAGGTTCGATTGGTACAGGCTGATCCCGATGCTGCTGCAATTGGCAAGGTCACTCGTCGAATTCTTACGGCGACCGGCCAGTGGGAGGCACTGAAGTCAGCGACCACCGCGTTTCGGACAACGGTTACCGAGGCGGCAAACGACGTCGTTGTTGGTGCCGCCGACGCTGCCATTGTTTATGACGCGGTATTACACACTTATCCAGACCTGGAATTTGTTGAAATTGCTGAATTGGAGCCCACTTCATCCCAGATCTCCGTGGGAGTGATTCGTTCCACTGACCGAGCGGCTGACGCACTGCACTTCGCACGATACCTCTCGGCCAAAGATCGAGGGCTGAAGCGGTATCAGGAGTTTGGATTTCGCGTAGCCGGTGGTGATCGGTGGAGTGATGTTCCGCAACTGCGGTTGTTTGCAGGTTCGATGTTGAGACCTGCCATCGAAGAAACCATTGCGGTGTTTGAGAAACGCGAAGGTGTGGTAGTCGATACCGTTTACAACGGGTGCGGGATTTTGGTTGCGCAGATGAAGTCGGGACAAGTGCCCGACGCCTACTTTGCATGCGATAAGGAATTCATGGAACAGGTGCCGGAACTTTTTCCCACGCCAATAGATGTTTCCCAAAACGAACTCGTGATTGCCGTTCAAAAAGGTAATCCCCATCAGATCGCATCGCTTCGAGACCTGACCACAGAAGGCTTGCGAGTTGGGATTGGTCATGAGAAGCAGTGTGCGATGGGTTGGTTGACGCAGAACACCTTTAAAGAAGGTGGAGTGCAGCAAGAAGTGATGGAAAATGTGACCGTTCAAAGCCCAACGGGAGACATGCTAGTCAATCAGATGCGATCCGGTTCACTCGATGCTGCAGTGGTCTATTTGAGTAATACAGCGGGCTCGGGCGATGTGCTTGATGCTGTTCGCATTCAAGGATTGGAGTGCAGCATTGCTGTTCAGCCTTACGCTGTTGCTCCGACTTCCGAGAATGGACAGACGGCCAGTCGACTATTCGAGCAGATCTGCGATGCAGAATCGCAAGAGGCGTTCACAGCCGAGGGGTTTGGGTGGGTCCGGTCGTCTGGGGCGTCGAACCAATGAATGATGCTCGGCAGACTGCGGCACCAACTTTGCACGATTCTGAAACAAACCGACGTTCGCTGATTGCAGGCCATCGACGTCGATCTGATGTGCCGTTTTTCGTCGTGATGGGGGGGATTTCCTCGTGCTTCGTTTTGCTCATCGTTCTGCTGTTATTGGCTGATTTACGATTCGCTTCACTGGCCGAATTTAAAGAGGCATTGTTTAAGCCGGAGATCCAGTTTGCATTTCAATTGACAATCCTATCCTGCACGGTTGCAGCATTGCTGTCCATTTGGGTTGCGACTCCTCTGGGTTATCTTCTATCCCGATATCGTTTCCCGGGGCGAACGTTGATCGATACGATTGTCGATATCCCAATCGTGCTTCCACCGCTGGTGCTTGGTTTGAGTTTACTGATCCTGTTTCATCAGCCATTTTTTGGATGGGAGATCGAGGCATGGTTACGGGACACGGTTGGATTTCCGGTAACCTACCGTTGGCCAGCGGTTGTTTTGGCGCAGTTCAGCGTTGCGTGTGCGTTTGCAGTCCGTACGATGAGGGTCACTTTTGACCAGATTGACCCGCGAGCTGAGAACGTTGCTCGCACACTTGGTTGTTCGCGGGGTCAAGCATTTCTGCAGATTGCCTTTCCTCAGGCGTGGCGAGGCATGATTGCTGCAACCACAATCGCTTGGGCTCGCGCTTTGGGTGAGTTTGGGCCGATTCTAGTTTTTGCGGGCGCCACTCGAATGCGGACTGAAGTTCTATCGACGACCGTTTTCTTGGAACTGAGTATTGGTAATCTCGATGCAGCGGTTGCGGTTTCTCTTCTGATGGTTGCGATGGCGGTCGTTGTATTGGTTGTCTTACGTTTGCTCGGAACGGGGTTGACGTCATGATTGAACTGCAAGCGATCAGTTTGCGAGCGGGTCAGTTTTCACTCGATCAGGTCAGTTTCAAAATTGAGTCGGGTCGCTACGCCGTCTTGATGGGAAAGACCGGTCGTGGCAAGACAACCATTCTGGAGGCAATTTGTGGTCTTCGTCGCGTGGTGGCGGGAAAGATTTTCATTCACTCTACGGAAGTGACTCATTGGTTGCCCGCTGAACGCGGAGTGGGCTATGTCCCGCAGGATTTAGCACTTTTTCCAACGTACACGGTACGGGGTCACTTGGAGTTTGCATTGAAAATCCGAAGGTGGTCACGGCCAAAGATTGATGAGCGCACAGATGAATTAGCTGAACAACTGGGCGTAACGCATCTATTGAATCGAACGATCGATGGATTGAGCGGTGGAGAGTCACAGCGGGTGGCATTGGGCCGCGCGTTGTCCTTTTACCCCTCGGTCCTTCTACTCGATGAGCCCCTTAGTGCCCTTGATGCGGATACTCGATGGGAGATGCAAGGTTTATTGAAATCACTTACGGATGCTCATGACGTGACGACCTTGCATATCACACACAACCAGGAGGAGGCTACCGCACTAGCCGATGTTTCGTACCAACTTTGTGATGGTAGGGTCGAGAAATTGGAATCAAAACACGATCAGGCGTCGTCACGATGAAGATCTGGATCGATGCCGATGCCGCACCACGCGATGTCAAGGAAGTCGTGTTTCGAGCCGCGAAGCGACTGAGTGTTGAGGCGGTACTTGTGGCTAACCAACGCATTTCGATTCCTGCAAACGCAACAACGGTGACGATGGTGACCGTTCGTGAGGGTGCGGACGTTGCAGATCGTTACATCGTGATGAACAGCAAACGGGGGGATCTTGTGGTCACTGCCGATATACCTTTGGCCGCTCTGCTAGTTGATAAAAAAGTCGATGTGATTGACCCTCGCGGTGAGGCATATGATGCCAACAATATTGCGAGTCGGTTATCGATGAGAGATTTTATGGATCAAATGCGAGGCGCTGGAATGAACACCGAAGGTAGCCGTCCTTATGGTGATCGCGATAAACAAGCGTTTGCAAATACCTTTGATCGACTGCTGACACGTCTTTTAAAACGTGCACAGACGGATTCTGAGAGTGAATCCGACGATGGTGCTTAGGTTCGAGCGTGCTTAGATTCGATGTTGTTTAGGCTTGCGGGAATCGCAAAAAGAAACCCCGCATCTCTGCGAGGTCTTCGAGTTTGCACTTTTTATATCCAACTGACCGCTACCGGTGAATGCGGCTGATTGCTCTAAGAATCATTTTGATTCAGTAGCGGTTTCAGCAGTCGCAGGTTCGGTAGTCTCTGCGTTTTCTGCATCTTGGCTATCGGTCTTTTCACCAGTAGCCTCTGGCGTTTCAGAAGCTTCGAGCGTTTCAGTGGCTTGATCCGATGCGTCTTTTCCTTCCTGATCTGCGTTTGCGATGGCAATGAGTTGTTCAGGTGTCGGTCGAACTGGGAACTCGCCACTTGCTAAGCCACGATCAACGATCCAGATATTTCGGAATCGAACGGGGTCCCCGTGATTCTGGATTCTAATTGGAAGAAGAAGTGGTTCTTCCTGCTTTCCTGCACCCGTCTTGTTTGGCAGAGCGACATCACCCTGAACTTTGACTCCATTTACCCATGATGTGATGCGGGCATCGCGAATTTTAGTGCCATCAGCAGCCCATCGCGGTGCGGTGAAGTGCACGTCATAGGTTTGCCAGGTCAATGGCGGAAGCGCCATGTTGAAGTCTGGAACTTTGAAGCGATAAAGCGCTCCGAGTCCGTCAAACACAGGTTCGGTGGCAAATGAATCGAGCACTTGGCACTCATAGCGACTCTGCAGGTAAAGTCCGCTGTTTCCGCGAGACTGGCCATCTGCTTGAGGCATGTATGGGATTTTGAACTCGACGTGCAGATTGAAGTCTTGGAACATCGGCTTAATGTCAGCACCTTCCATGAGAAGGCCGTCTTCAGAGATCTGTGCGTTACTGAATTGGTCGACATTGGTACCGTCAAACAGAACCGTCGCACCCTCGGGTGCCTGAGCCCCTAGGGTCGGGCTGACCCGATGCGTCCTCGCAAGTTTGCCAACCTGTTCGCCCTTTCGGTTGAGCAGAAGACAATGCTCTTTTTCGACGAAGATTGCCCAAGGGCCGCCCGACAAAACAACGAAATCCTCCGAACGCTGGCCAATCATTCGCATTGGCTTCGACTCGTGACCTTCTTGGCCAGGAAGGCCACCCAAGAAAGATAATGCTTCAAAAGATCCGTGGCCGACATGGCGAATCTGCAGGCCCAATGGTCGTACCGTATCGCCATCTATTTTGATGTCGCCTAGGAACTCGCCCATCAGGGGGAAGTTGGCGTCATTTTCAGGTGCAGAGGTGAACGCGGGGCCTTTACCCTTACCGTCCGCAGCATCAACGAAGGATGTCGGAGCAACGAGAAGGGCGGAAAATAATACAACGGAACTGATCGTTCGAAGCATGGGAATCCTTTGGAGACGCGTTTTGGTTGGCGTGCGGATGGGGGCCCTGGTGGGGGTGAAATCGCGATAATTTTCGACTTTTTAAAACTTATTCAACTTTAATCAGTCTGCAGATAAAAACCAGCAAGCGATCTCTAATTGGTGAACCTGTTATTATAGAACGCAAAATGGCGATTCCCGACTGTTCTAATGGGATCCCAAGGGCTGTACGTTCAGGAGAGAGGATTGTGGCTCAGCGTATTTCTGTTTTGTCGATTGTTCTGATTTTGTTGAGTCAGGTGACGTTAACTGCGGCTGATTCACGGCCCAATATCGTCTTCATTTTCTCTGACGATCACTGTGAGCAGGCGATTAGCGCTTATGACCCTTCTCGGATCACGACACCGAATCTGGATCGTATCGCCAACGAGGGGATGCGATTTAATCGCTGTTATGTCACCAATTCGATTTGTGGTCCGAGTCGAGCAGTGATCCAAACCGGAAAATACAGCCACATCAATGGATTCAAAACCAATCGTGATCGCTTCAACGGTGATCAGCAAACCTTTCCCAAGTTGCTTCAAGCAGCAGGTTATCAAACCGCCATTGTTGGTAAGTGGCACTTGGTCAGTACTCCGCAGGGATATGACTACTACGACGTCCTGAAAGGACAAGGTCCGTACTACAACCCGCCGATGATTACCGCGGGTGAGGATGGTAAGCCCGTAACCAGAAAACATACTGGCTACACGACCGATATCATCACCAACAAGATGCTGGATTGGCTCAAAAATCATCGTGACGGTGATCGCCCTTTCATGGTGATGTTCCAACACAAAGCGCCGCATCGTAACTGGATGCCCGGTCCGAAATATTTGAATTGGTTGGATGATGTCACCATCCCCGAACCGGAAACTCTATGGGATGACTACTCTGGACGTACCCGATCTGCGTCGCGTCAGCAAATGACGATCCGCGCTCATCTAACTGATCGCGACTTGAAATTGCAGGGTTACGGAACGATGAACGCTGAACAGATCAAGATTTGGGATGCTGCCTACGGTCCCAAGAATGAAGCATTCTTAAAAGTTCGTGATCAGATGACTGAAACAGAATTGGTCAAATGGAAATACCAGCGTTACGTGAAAGACTACCTAAGGTGTGTTAAGAGTGTTGATGATGGTGTGGGGCGTGTGTTGGACTACCTTGATGAATCGGGGCTAGCCGACAATACCGTCGTCATCTACGCATCGGATCAAGGATGGTATTTAGGTGAACATGGTTGGTACGACAAACGTTGGATGTATGAGGAGTCGTTGAAGACGCCGCTAATGGTGCGATGGCCTGGGACAGTAAAAGCCGGTTCCGTGAATGAGGATATCGTTTCGAATCTTGATTTTGCGGAGACCTTCGTAGAGATTGCGGGCGTTGGGATTCCCAGTGACATGCAGGGGCGAAGCTTGGTCCCCATCCTCAATGGAAAAACACCTGATAATTGGCGGCAGCAGTTTTACTACCACTACTACGAGAATCCCGGTGCCCACAATGTTGCTCGTCACTACGGGATTACGAATGGACGGCACAAGCTGATCCATTTCTATGCACTAGAGGGGCAGGAACTCGATGATTGGGAATTGTTTGATCTCGAATCAGACCCCAATGAATTGAAGAGTGTTTATGGGAGTCCGCAGTACGCGGCCATCCAGTCTCAGCTAACCGTAGAGTTGGCTCGAATGAGAGAGCAATATCAAGTGGATGCTGACACGAACATTAAGCCGCAGCCGAAAAGAAACGCTCGGTGATTTAAGGTTTTTTCACGTCTGGCGTTTTTGTCGGTGAGTTTTTGCGAGCCGACTTGGGTGTTAGGCGAGAAGCATATTCCCAGCGAGTTTTCCACTCTTCAAAGTGGTGACGGTAAACGTCCATGTCGGTCCAGAAACGTGGTTCAGGATCACCGGGTAGTAGTTTTCCCTCTTGGTAATCGCGACCTTGCACGCTGAGTTCAATACCACGATTCCACTCTTCGAACGCTTCAATCATCTGGGCCAGTTTTTGCGGCTGACTTGTTGCGAGGTTGTGCTTTTCAGCTGGATCTTCTTTCAAGTTATAGAGCTCAAAGTCACTCTTTCCCAGGTTTTGGCTAAGGAGTTTGTAATCGTTGTCAATCCATGCTGAACGCTGCAGATGTCGAAACGGAATCGGCTCTTGACGGTTCGTTATTTTGTTCTGCAAAACTGGTAGCAGGCTCATTCCATCAAGCGGGATCAGAGGGTTTGGATGTGTAAGCTCGGTGATTTCCAGAATCGTGGGAACAATATCCAGAACGCTCGCTGGATAAGAGGTGACGCGAGAAGAGCCTTCTATCCCTATCGGCCAATGGATGATGCCTGGAACACGGATCCCGCCTTCGAAGATCGTTCCTTTGTTTCCTCTTAGTGGACCTACGCTGCTTGGATTGATTCTGGGCAATCCGCCGTTGTCACTGCAGAACCAAACCAATGTCTCTTGATCAAGATTTCTCTTCGACAACTCAGAAAAGAGTGTTCCAATGCTTCGGTCCATCGCGACTAGTTCACCATAGTGATGCTGCGATTTTTCATCGAGGTGTGAAAAAGTTTGACGGTCCTGTTCGGAAGCTTTCGCTGGATCGTGTGGTGAACCAAACCAGATGACGGAAAGAGTTGGCTGCGTTCGGTAGTTGTCATCAATGAACTGTATCGCTTCTTTGACAGTGATCTCGGATGAGTCACCGGTCATCGGCTCAAACATTCCATTCCTACTTAGGATTGGATTCATATCAAAGAAATTCGTCACCGAAACCCAATGATCGAATCCAAAATTCCCAGGTCCGTGGGAGTCCTCTTTGAGGATCGGCACACCGGGTCCCCGAATTCCATTGAGGTGCCATTTACCAAAGTGCCCGGTGGCATACCCAGCACTGCCGAGGATGGTAGCGAGTGTGGTTTCTTGTCTTCTGAGTGCGTAACCATGGCTCTCAACACCTGTCCGGTCATTGGAGCGACCGGTTAGGACGCTTGCTCTAGTTGGCGAACAAACGGGAGCTCCGGCGTAAAAGCGATCAAAGCGAATACCTCTGCTGGCCATCTTGTCCAAGTTCGGAGTTTTTAGGACTGGGTGATTGTAGTACCCAGTCTGTGCCCAACCCTGATCGTCCGCCATGACCAGAATGATGTGTGGTCGATCTGGCAGATCGACTGCTTCGGTAGCTTTTCCGGATAGAAACAGGGTTAAGATGATCAGTGCCAGGAACCCAGTGGTGTTGGATTGAGCGAGATGTGATTGTGATAGAGATAGGTTTTGCACTTGATGGCCAGTGTTGATGGGTTTTAGGTGCCGCCGCGGTAAACGTTATCGGATGAAAGTAGATTTACCAAGAGTTTACTCATTACCGACCATCCAATGGCGGCGTGTTTTCGGGAGATCATCAACTACAGATGATTACGACAGGATATACTGTTGCGACAGTTTTCTTCCGCCAGGCTCGCTGAGCCAATGCGATCGTCCAATCATTGAGGAACGCCATGCGTGTGTCGTCTATCCTAAGTCTTGTTGTCGCCTTTTTGACCACCGCAAGTTTTGCCGCTGAAAAGAACTCTCCAAAGTTTGTCGCCAAACTGTTGCACGTCGATGCTAATGAGGGGATCGCATGCGGTGACCTCGATGGAGATGGCGTCAAGGATCTGGTCGCTGGGCGAAACTGGTACAGGGGTGGTGAATGGGCGCCGCGTCCTCTACGAAACATTGAAGACTGGAATGGATACGTCCAAAGCAACGGCGATTATCTCTTTGACGTGAACGCGGACGGTCGCCTTGATGTTATTGCGGGATCTTTCATTCCAACCGAAGTTCATTGGTACGAGAATCCAGGCGAAGAAGCACTGCGACTTGGTAAACAGTGGACGCAGCATTTACTGGTTGATACCGGCAACTCCCGCAACGAAGGTCAGGTGATGCAGGATGTCGACGGCGATGGACGCCCCGAGTGGTTGGTCAACAGCTGGGCAAAAGATGTGCCGGCCGTGATCTGGAGGCTTGTGGATCGTGAAGAAGCAGCGGAGAGCGGTGCTATGTTCGACTTGGTTCCACATCAGGTTGGTGAAAAAGGAAATGGTCACGGAATGGCGATCGGGGATATCAGCGGCGATGGTAAAGCTGACTTGCTTGTTGGGCAGGGGTGGTACGAACAGCCCGCTTCCGACCCATGGTCAAAGCCGTGGACATTCCATGCGGACTGGGATTTGCACGCGAGTGTTCCGATGATTGTGGTCGACCTTGACGGTGATGGTGATGGTGATCTGATTCATGGGAAAGGCCATGATTACGGCCTAATTTGGTGGGAAAATGAAGGACGCGATGGCGACGGTAAAATTACTTGGTCAGAGCATATGATCGACAAAAGCTACAGCCAGCCACATACGCTTGCCTGGGAAGATGTTACCGGCGACGGTAAACCAGATTTGATCACCGGTAAAAGGTACTACGGTCACAATGGACGTGACCCCGGTGGTATGGAAATGCCTTGCCTGTACTACTATCGATGGGATGCCGCAAACAAATCATTCACTCGACACACGATCGAAGAAGGTCACGTTGGTTGCGGTTTGCAAATTGTCACAACCGATCTTAATCAGGATCAAAAAGTAGACATTGCTGTTGCAGGAAAAAGCGGTACGTATCTTCTACTTGCCGAGTAATGTCTCGCTTCAGTTGGATCCCTTGCTAAGGCTCTTTGATCAATAGGATGCGTGTTGTGGTTCAGGATTCATCATTCGTCTCAGAGCAAATCGCTGGTCTGACGTTACAGCAGGCACAAGGTGAAGTTGATCAATGGATTAAGACCATTGGCGTGCGATACTTTGATGAAATGACCAACCTTGCTCAGCTGGTTGAAGAGGTTGGTGAGGTGGCAAGGATTCTCTCACGCACCTGTGGTGAGCAATCTTATAAAAAAGGGCAAGTTCCCGGTGATTTAGCGGATGAACTCGCAGACGTTTTGTTCGTAACAATCTGTTTGGCTAATCAGAGTGGGATCAATCTGACCGATGCATTCCATCGGAACCTAAAAAAGAAAACAGGACGCGACGCAGTTCGGCATCAAGAGAACCCAAAACTGCGTAGTGAAGAACACGGTGCGGAGCAGAGCCGAGGTAAAGATGACCATGAAGTCTGTTAGCACGATCGGCTCGTCTGGGTCACACTCGATTATGAAACCACTCGTGTCGCTATGTTTCGTATTGCTTTTGGTTTCTGCAATCATTCATCAGCAGGCACTCTCGGATGATGCAAATTTAGCTGCCGAGAAAACGATACTATTTGCTGGTCAGTCAACCAGTCATTGGGAATGTCGAGACGGTGCGTGGATTGCAGATGCAGACGGTTCTTTGACTTGCCAAATGGAGGAGGTCACTCAAAAGAACGGTAAAAAACGCCAACGCGGAATGGGGTACATCTGGACTCGGAGTACGTATTCGGATTTTATCCGAGGTCTTTTAGCAGTAACTTGCTCGTAATTCTGCTCGATTCATAGATGACCGGTAGACCGCTTCCTGGGTGTGTCCCGCCTCCCACTAGGTAGACACTCTTCAGGTCTTCAAATCGATTG
>JAKMEW010000396.1 GCA_022425745.1 Rubripirellula sp. | reverse complement strand
ATCCCAGACGAATGAAGTCACGACGAATGAAGTCACGACGAGCAAACGCTCGACGAGCAAACGCTGGCTGCGTCGCCGAGCGCAAATCAGAACTCGACCACACGGACCGCGAGGCGTCCGAGCGAACACTGACGGAGCTCGATGTTTCTCGATGCATGAAGTTCAAGCGGGTGTGATTCAACAAATGACCTTCCTCGTTAGCTCTCGGTTAATCCTTGTGAGTAAACTCGCGGGACGCAATCAAACTCCACACAAAATCACCGAGAAATTCTCGATAGTCACTCTCGGGGAGGTCATCGAGATGCGTCTTCCAATAAGCGAGTTCTCTCGAATCAGGGGAACGCTGCAAGGCAGCCTGATAAAACACCTTGATGATCTCCTCGGGAGAAGAACCGTGTTCCAACAACCTCGCGAGCCGTCCCTCCTGCGACTCCAGTCTTTTGTTAATGAACTCGCCATTCAACAGAAACAACTTAGCACTTAAACCGCGACTGCTAGATTCACCATCGGACTCGCAAGAACCTTCCCGAGAACAGCGTCCCAAGATATCCAACGCACGCGAGTCAACCTGTGGATGCACCAAGTCGACAGCTCGTGTACCCAGCGGAAGATCTCCGTAAGCGATCGAGACATCGAGGACGTCAGAGATCGCGTCGGATAGCACCTCAGGCTCCAATTCTCGGGAGTAGTGGTGCGAATAGAAAAGTCGATCCGCTTCATTACTTGGTGTCGTTGCGGAGCTTCGCTGGTACGCCTGACTCCTCGCGATCACCCGAAGTGTTGCTCGGAGATCGTAACCGGAGCGAATGAAGTGACGAGTTACTTGCTCCAACAATGCAGGATGCGTGGGTGGGTTGGTTTGTCGAAAGTCATCGACGGGCTCAACCAAGCCGCGTCCCATCATGGATTTCCAAAGGCGATTCACAATTGCTTTGGCGAAATATGGATTTTCGCGATCCAATAACCACTCTGCCAACGAGTCACTCACCGTCGGCTCGGTGAGCGAATCCAGCGAATCACTCACAACTCTTGTCTGATGATTGAGATAATCCCCCGCTGGCAGCTTTGGCAAAGCGTCCTGCCCGGTTTTAGGATGCGTGACTCGCCCGTCGGGTTGATCCTGGATTTGCTGCCCTACCTTGATCGTGGCGAGGATCGCAGCGAGACCGTGATAATCGTCCTGTGTCCATTGATCGAGTGGATGGTCATGACAGTTGGCACAACGTAGTCGACTTCCCATCAAGACTTCACTCACCAACTCGGCTCTCTCCCGAGGACCATTTGCAGTGCGTAGGAAATTCGCCGCACCAATCTCCGAAACGTCACCGCGTGCGGTTAACAGGGCGTTAACCAAGCGATCATAACCGACATGACTTTCGAGTTGCTCACTGATCCAGGTATGGTACTTCGACAGTGCAGTCTCTGAGTTGGGCAGTGAACGAAGACGAAACAACTTGGCGAGCTGTAGCGTCCAGTACCGATTGAACGAGCTTGATTCCAGTAGCGATTCAATCAACCAATCCCTTCTCATGGTGGCAGATTGCCGCAAATACTCTTCCAACTCCTGCTCGTTGGGTAAGCGGCCCACCAAATCAAGACAGCACCTTCGGATGAAGGTCATGTCATCACACACTGGGGAAGCAGGCAGCCCCAACACTTGGAGTCGTCGATCGATCTGTGAGTCGATGATCTGATCCGCTGCAATTTGCGTCGTCGAAAATTGCGTCGTCGAAATTTGCGTTGCTGGATCACCATCATTTTCGTCAACGCCCCGCGAGGTGGAAGCACCTGATGCTTGCCGACTGCCCCCGGCTGAAGAAAATGGCACCAGCACCTCAACAGGTATCACACGGTTCAAGTACCTTGCGATCAACAGATGCCGACCCGGTCGCAATGCGGTCACCCTCGAGGATTTCTTATCTACCTCCAATGCAGCCTGATCATCCGGATCAAACACGGTCCAATCGGTAACATTCTCGTGGGTACCGTCATCAAACAATGCCTCCACATTCAAGTCGAAAGCAGCCCCAACCGACGGCAACACCACCGTTGATGGGCTCACCTTGACCTCACGAAGTGCGGCAGGTTTCAAGTTGCTATTTTGGGGACGTGTGTCTGTTGAGTATTCAGAGCCATCCGCGATTTGAGAACTTTGAGATGACTGATGCCAGTACGCGCCATTCTTTATCCAACCGATGATTCTCTGTGCTGCTTCACCATCCGCAATCAACCGCTGCCCACCACCATGCTCGATGGTCTCAGTAGCTTTCAGAAGTAATAAACTTTTTTCCGGAGCGAGTCGATGAAGTCGACGGCCACCGAATTGAAAGACAATTTCACGATAATCCGCTTCAGGATCACTACCATAAAGCGACAGATGAAAGC
>JAKMEW010000389.1 GCA_022425745.1 Rubripirellula sp. | reverse complement strand
ATCATTTTGAGCTGAGTAGAGAATTATTGGTCTGGCTAGACCTGGCACGATTCATTCCGAGTTTTTAGTTTTTTTATCGGGATTCGGATAAAAATCTGAAGTGGCTCCCCGCAGCACATCAATCTCGTTTATAAATTCGCACCTGCTCCAAACCCAAGGGATTTATACACCCGCCGTTGGTGTGGGACCCTATGGCTTCTTTCATTCTCTGCGATTAGATCTGATGAAAACATCTGAAGCGATTTCGCCAGAGCGACAGTACAACGCAAAGTTAGGCCTGAACCTTTTTGTTGTTTATCTGTTGCTCTATCTCGGCTTTGTGCTCGGCAACGCATTTTTTGCTGACTTGATGGAAATCAAGGTGATGCTGGGTTTGAACCTCGCGATCGTCTACGGGTTTGCACTGATCAAAATGGCCTTCATCTTGTCGCTGGTTTACGGATTGATGTGTAAAAGTGAACCGAAGTCCGGTTCGGCCGAGAATTCGTCACCGGCAGCTACCGCAGAGATCGACGTGAATGGTCCTTCTGATGAAAGTCTCGATTCGAAGGAGGGCGATCAGTGATTTACGATCCAGCGCCGATGGCGATTGTTATCTTTTTGTTATTCGTGGTGGGGACCGTTGCGCTGAGTTTTTACTTGGGGCGTCGAGCTAATTCTTCCGAAGGTTACTTCGCAGCCCACGGTCAAATCCCTTGGTTTGTCAATGGAGTCGCTTTTGCGGGCGACTACCTCTCAGCCGCTTCATTCCTCGGGATTTGTGGGATGATCGCTGCTTATGGATATGATGGTTTTCTCTATTCCATTGGTTTCTTGGCAGGCTGGATTGTAGCGCTTTTTGTGATCGCGGAGCCGATGAAGCGTCTTGGACGATTCACTTTTGCGGATGCCTTGGATGCTAATTTTGATTCGCGCGGAATCAAAGCGGCGGCCGGTATTAGCACCCTCGTTGTCAGTGTCTTCTATCTGATTCCGCAGATGGTGGGTGCCGGATCTCTGATTCAGCCTCTGCTTGGTTACCCGCACTGGGTGGGAGTTGTTTTGGTTGGAATCGTGGTGATCACCATTGTGGTGACTGCTGGTATGGTTTCGACCACGTGGGTTCAGTTTATCAAAGGGTCGCTGTTGGTGATCTTTAGTGCCATCTTGGTAATGATGGTTCTGGATAAGGGATTTACCGTCGATCAGGAAACCTTCGAACTGCTCGGTCCTTTTCCTCGAAGCGAACTGACAGTAGACAGTCTTGCAGGTAGAGATGTCTTGGCCGCCGAAGATGGCTGGGAGGGCACCGAGGATCAAGACGGCGGAATGGTTCAAAAGTTCGTGCGTCTCAGGTCCGCTGATGGACTTGGCTTCGATGTCTTTCATATTGAACAATCAGCCGACGCGGCGAGCGATCAAGTTTGGTTGCGTCAGGGACAAGCAATTACGGTTGCGAATGGTTCCACAATGATCGATGGTGCGCCCAAAGGGGTTGGGGAAGATGAAAAGCAATTACTTCCCGTCGGACGTCTCTCCCAGTTACCTGACGGGCAAACCTCAACGGGGCCTCTGGGGCCGGTGAGCTACTTCACAACGTTGTCCGAAAGTGAAGTGATGCTGTGGGGTAAAGAAACGTTATCCCATTCGGATGGTTCAACCACCACCGTTTACTTTCAGAAACCTACTGCGGGCAGTCGAGTTCTGCGTCCGGGTGAGCATCCCAAATTTGCGGGAATCCGTGGTGGCGAAGTGAAGGACCGCCTTAATTTCCTCTCGCTGATGCTGGCACTGTTTTGCGGGACAGCATCCCTGCCCCACATTCTGATCCGTTACTACACGGTCAAGGACGGAGCTGCTGCACGCAAAAGTACCATTGTTGGAATCGCCACGATTGGTTTCTTTTATGTGCTGACTCTCTATCTCGGTCTTGGTGCCATGACCAGTGGCTCGTTAGACCTGACTGACACAAACATGGCAGCACCACTCCTCGCAAGAAGTATCAGTCCCTGGCTCTTTGCAGTAATCTCGGCGATCGCTTTCACGACCGTCCTTGGTACGGTGAGCGGCTTGATTCTCGCCAGTAGTGGTGCCGTTGCTCACGATCTGCTGTCCGGCGTTCTGGGTTTGAAGCTCACCAGTGACCAGCAGGTGCGGATTGCTAAGATCGCTGCAGTGGTGGTCGGGGTGATTGCCATTGTGTTGGGGATCTTGTTCAAAGAGCTTAACGTTGGTTATCTCGTCGGTTGGGCGTTTAGCATTGCCGCCAGTGCGAACCTTCCCGCGTTGGTCATGCTGCTGTTTTGGAAAGGAACGACGCGGCATGGCATCGTTGCCAGCGTTCTCGTGGGGATGATCAGTTCACTCGGTTGGATCCTTCTCTCAGCGGACACCTACAAGTCCGTTTATGGGCTGGATCCTAATGATGCTCTGGCGCCGTTTAGTCAGCCGGGCATTGTGACGATCCCCTTAGCTTTCATCACGCTAGTGGTGGTCTCCAAGCTGTCCAAGCCTGCAGTGCCTAGCTGATCGGTCGCCCGTCTCGGAACCCGTGTAACCACCGGCTGTTTTGCTAGCTTGATCGGCGAGTGAATCCGACTTGGCCTTAGTTAACAATTCTCGTTAAACTACCCACCTTGCGCAGCTGTGAAAGCTTCTGCTTGCATCAATCGGTCATTCTGCTTTGGAGAGATCAAGGGCGATGCGGGCGGTTAGCTTGCAGGTGGATTGCCGTAATCAGGGCATGGAGGTTACCCGCTTTTGGAATGCAAACGATTGATTGCATCCTGATGTGGGCTTTGGGATAGGTTACACGGAGAGTACCCATGGCGGATGAATCGTTCCGATTTTTGCATGCCAGCGATTTTCATCTCGAGCGTCCTTTAGCAGACCTTGATGAGCTTCCTGATCTTTTGCGCGATACGCTTCTTCAAGCACCACGTTTGGCGATTTCCGCGCTCGTCGATGCTGCAATCGCCGAAGAGGTTGATTTTGTTGTATTCTCTGGCGATCTTCTCCATCCTCAGTCTGCTGGGCCTTATGGGGTTTCCCTGTTACTTGAGGCTTTCGATCGATTGAATGAAGCTGGGACGCAGGTGTACTGGGCGGCAGGACTTGTTGATGATCCGGATCTTTGGCCGGCCGCCATCACGCTTCCTGATAACGTGGAGGTGTTCCCGAAGTCCGAAGCACAGTCGCTAACGGTGCGTCGGGCAGAGCAGCCACTCTGTCGACTTGTTGGACGTAGTTGCGATGGAACAGCAGCGGTAGATGTCCCGAGTTTTAAAGTTGCCGAGTCAAACATTTGCACCATCGGAGTTGCCTACGGTCAGGTAACAGCAGAGACGCTATCGGATTGTCCATTCGATTACTGGGCGTTGGGGGGATCTCATCAGCGGTCGTTATTTGAACATCCGCATGGCTGGGTTGCTGCCTACAGTGGGACTCCGCAGGGTCGATCGCTTGAGGAGGTTGGTGAGCACGGATTTCAGATCATCGAGGTGGGTGCCGATCGGTCGATGAACGTTCAACACCGGAATGTGGATTCATTCTGCTACTGCCGCGTGACTCTCAACCAGGATGAAGTCGCTTCGATGGGTGGCGTTGAGAACTTGATTGGGGACAAAATTTACCGTCTCCAAAATGAGCATGGTTCTCAGCATCTTTTGATTGCGTGGGAGTTAGAACTTTCGGACACCGAAACACTAGGAGTACCGAACGACCTTGAACAAGTATTGGACTGGGCACGTCGAGAGTACGGAGCGGGTGACCCAGCTGCGTGGTCACTGTCGCTTACTCTTCGTCCACCAGATCTGTACCCGAGAGTCTGGTGTGAGGAGGAGACGATTCTGGGTGATTTTCTGCGAGCTTCGGCGAAATACCAAAACGTGGAAACCGGCTCGATCAATCTCATGCCGATGATCGGTCAATCACCTCCGCTCCAGGCAGCAATTACCTCGCGTCTGGTTAATCTTCCCGAATCCGAGTTGAGTGAAGCGTTGAAGAGTGCGACGAGGGTTGGGGTGGAATGGTTGCGTGGTGGCGCCACCGACGGGAGGCATCTCGGATGAGAGTCAAAGATATACAAATCGATGGGTTCGGTGTCTGGACCGGGCTTTCGGTTGAGTCGCTCAATGACAAGATGACGTTGTTTTACGGCCCCAATGAGGCCGGGAAAACAACGTTGATGCAATTCATTCGAGCGATGTTCTACGGGTTCTCTGAGGATCGGTGTGATCGTTACTTCCCGCCCGTCTTTGGCGGGGCGCGTGGCGGAGCAATCCGAGTCGCCGGCACGACGGGAGGGTACACCATACGTCGGCACCACGAAGCGGGAAACGATCAGCAACGTGAGCAGTTTTCAGTTCTCGGTCCAGGAGGGTCTGAGCAAGGAAGTCACCAGCTTGATGCTTTGCTGGGACCAATCGATGAATCAATTTTTACGAATGTCTTCGCCATTGGATTGAGGGAGCTTCAGGAACTCAGTTCCCTTGATGACACCGAGGCAGCTGATGAACTCTACAAGCTCTCAACGGGACTTGATCGCGTCTCGCTCGTTGAGGTCATGCGAGGACTAAACCGGTCTCGCTCTGATTTGATGGGAGTCACTGATGAGACGAATTCAGGCCAGGATGAATCGCTGCGTCGATTGATTTCTAAGCGTGATCGTCTTCGGCATGAAGTTCAGAGTTTGGTGCATGGCGGGCAGAGGTGGGTCGAATTGGCTGCCAAAAGGCAGGCTCAGGAAAAAGAGATTTGCACGTTGGATGAGCGAGTGATTTCTTTGGAGCAGCAAGCGCGATGTGTTGAGATTGCGATGAGCGTTTACGAAACATGGCGGCAGAGGGATGAGCTCGCGCAACGCATCAATCTCCTGTCTGCTGAACCGTTGCTCCCTGATGATGCTCCCAAGCGATTGAAAGAGATTGAATCGCAAATTGAGCAGCAGCGAGTTAAGGTTGAGGGGATCAAAGAGAAACGCCGGGGGATTCGCGTACAAGCCGAACAGTTTCCAATTCATCGCAAACTCGTCGAACTAAAACCGGGGATTGAGTTCGCATCCCAGCAAGCTCCTTGGATTGAGACGCTCGAGGAGCAAATTCGTTCACTCGGAGAGCAGTTGGATTCGCTTCGGAATCAATTGCGGGACGATGCGCAGCGATTGGGTTTCAGTCATCTGGATGATTTAGCATCTTCCAGTTCCGCTTTAGATCAATTGCCTGCACTTTCTCGAAAATCGATCTCATCGCTTGCGGATCCTGCTCGGCGAGTGAAGCAGCAGTTGTTTTTGCTTAGGCAATCACGTTCACAAGTAAACGAGTATCAAGAAGAGGTCGATCGACTCGGAACAAAACTCTCCCGAACACTTGAGCGTGCGTCAGCGGAGGATATACAGCATGCAATACGGCAGCAGAGTGTCGAACTGAAAAAACTTCGTGATCGGGTGCACGTTGGCGAAAGGTTGCACCAATTAAAGCAGCAGTTTCGCGAGTTGGATCAGGAGACCATTGAGTTAACCACCGCTGAGGCTCTCCCAGTCGATCGTTTGGTGCTATTAGCGGTACCATTTGTATTCGGTTCCATGGCCGTCATTTATGGTGTTGCTCATCTACTAAGCTTGACGTTCTTGGTTGACCAGCCCGATTCGACTTGGGGCGCGCTGTGCGTGTTGATGGGAGCGATCGGGCTGATTCTGTTTCACTTCGGGAGAGAGAGTGGACAGGGACGCACAGAGACGGAACGAGAGAATTGCGAACGACAATTGATTTCCATTCGAAAGCAGATTCGTGAATTAGAGTCTGAAGCTCACGGTCTCGATTCACAGATTGCCCCGAGAGAGGAATCTTTGGAGCTTCGTGTGCGCGAGAAGGAAGCATTGCTCGATGAACTCGAGTCGACATTGCCGCTCTATCATCAGCATGAGGCTGCCAAACAGGCTTGGAATCTCGCTCGTCAACGCTCGCGTGCTGCGGCAACCGAACTGAAGAAGGCTCGCAAGTCGTGGGGGGATGCGTTGGAATCGATCGGCCTTGGCCGTTCAATGCCACCTGCGAAGGTAAAACTGCTAAGTGGTAATTATGAGCAGCTGCAACTTGGTATCAAGCGAATGAAAGAGCTTGAGAGCGAAAAGCAGTTGCGTCAAAGCCAACGAGATGCGATTGCGAAGAACATTGAGACGCTCTATCAGCAAGTAGTTCATTCAACTACGGAGGGGACGATTCAGGGAGGTGAATCAGTCGGCAACAACACGCTCGAGGCCGGTCGACGCGGTGATGTCTTAGGGCAGTTGAAGTATTTGCAGGACGAACTATCCCGGCAATCGCACTGGATCAACCTTAGAAGCAAACTCAAAGAAGAAGACCTCGATTTAAAGAGACAGCAAGCAGCATCAAGTCGTGCCGCTGCGTTGGCCGAGCAACAGCAAATCGCTTTATGGACAAAATGTGGCGTTGGGTCCGCTGAGGAATTTTACCAGCAGTTGGACTTGAAGACAGAGTTGCTTGACTCGATCGAGCAGCACGACAATCTTGAGCAGACGATCACTAAAATGATCGGAGCTCACGTGGAGCGATCAATGGTGCAAGCTGAAATTGAGGATTCAACAACCGAAGATCTCGAGAATCGTTGGGAGTCGTTGACAGCGAAGATCAGCGAAACCGAGTCAACCGCTTCGCAGTTGCGTACTCAGCTTGGTGAAATCAGTCAGGAGATGAAGCACCTCAGTGAAGATTCCAGTCTGGCAACACAGCAACTAGAGTTAGCTTGCGTCGAACGTAAAATTGAATCGGAGGTCAAGCGTTGGAAAACATTGGCATTGGCGAGTTTTCTTCTCGAGGACGTCTGCGCGACTTTTGAAAAAGAAAGGCAGCCTGAGACGCTACGGGAAGCGTCTGGTTTTCTCGATCAGCTCACCAATGGAAAATACCACCGTATTTGGACACGTCTTGGAACAAACCTGCTGCATGTTGATGACCATGCCGGTCAAACGATTGAGATCGATCGCTTAAGTCGTGGTACACGCGAAGCGGTTTTCATCGCGTTGAGACTTTCGCTGACGGCTGTTTACGCGAGGCGAGGAGTGACGTTGCCGTTGGTGTTGGACGATGTGCTTGTCAATTTCGATGGTGACCGCGCCGCTTACGCAGCCAAAACGCTCGATGCATTTGCAAAAAGAGGACATCAGGTTTTGATGTTCACCTGCCACCAGCACATTGTCGAAATCTTTCAATCGATTGGGGTGGAAACGAGAGTCATGCCCCCACATGGCCAACCGGGGCGAGCTGAGATTCGGCATGCTACTGAGTCGGATCTGATTGCTCAGCGGAAGGCTGTGATCACGGAGGTCCTCTCGGTTGATGGCACAGAGAATGACGGTGCCGCGAATGATACGCCGCTGGAAGAAGATGTCCCTAGGACGGCGGCAAATGAATCTGGCTCTGCCGAAACAAAGACGCAATCTGAAACCGATTCACGTGATCCCTCTCGGGTGTCTTCTCACATCTCGCCAGAAGAATCGGACTTAACACGTGAGCAATTGACGTTTGCAGACTTTGATACCACCGAGCGGAGTGAGCAAGAGGATCAGACTGCAGGAAGCGTTCAGGATGCAGTCCAAGCAACCGCGGTCACGCAACCAATTGATTCTCAATTCAAAGCACCAAAATCAGTCGGCATCACATGGGCTTGGTTCGAGAAAGAACCTGCGGAAATGTTGAGAGAGGTCGAAAGTTCGTCAATTGCTGATACAAACTTCGATGAGGCGGTAGAAGATGATACGCTCGTCAACTCAACAAGCGAAGAACAGGTGTCTCCGAGTTCATTCAATCCTGTTTTAAGTACTCAGTTGAAACTACAAGCTGAACCAAGTCCTGCAATTGAAACCGACTTGGAGTTTTCCAGCGATTCTGCAACGCTTAATGATACCGCCGAGACCGAACATGCAAGAGAAGCTCAGCCTGCCATCCCAAGTGATTCGCTGACTGTAAACGATGCAGACACTGAGTCCGAGGATGCAGACACTGAGTACGAGGATGAAGACACTGAGTACGAGGATGAAGACACTGAGTCCGAGGATGAAGACACTGAGTCCGAGGATGAAGATGATGAATCCGAGGATGAAGATGATGAATCATCGCTCGATGAGGGGCAGCAAGATGTTGCTTAGTTGATCTTGGTTGATCACATTTGTTGGCCTGCGCTGTGGCGCGGTCAGAGGCATGATGCTGACACAGTGACTGGAGAAAAACGAATTGTTTCGACAGATATACAATTGGATAGAATCGAGATTCGCACCAACCAACCTCGACGAGCGATTTGAGTCGCAAGGCCTTGATCTGGGCGACGCAAAGCAGAGCAATGTCCGCGTACTTTGTCGGGTTCAGCTTCCAAAGAGTATGGATTCGCACAGTTCGACGAGTCCGCGGATCGCGGATCCGGTGTTGTCCAGCCATGCAGGGACGATTGCTCAGATTCCTCTGCAGCGTCTAAAACTCTTTTCTGCGAAGCGGTGTGCGCAATTAGAGGAGTTGGGAATCTCAACCGCCGGTGAATTAGTAAGTGCCGACGCAAAATGGATTGCTGGACATTTTTCAGCGAGGAAAAAAGCTTATCGATCAATTCGGCGTTATCAGCAAGCTATCCGAGTTGCGGCATCGGTCCCAGAGATGTTGCCACATCACGCCATGATGCTTTTTAGTATCCACCGGAAACATCTAAAAAGTCTTGCCGTTGAGACCCCATCGAAATTGTTGCGTGATTTGCAACGGTATTCAGAAAGTACCAGCGGCAGGAAGCATCTACGCGGAAGAGAATTGCCGCGAGCCGAACGCATTAAGGTGTGGATTGATCATTGCTCGAAAATTGAAAACTTTGAGTTTCAGCATAATGTAGCTGGATAAGAAAACTGGATCTGATTCGATCGGTCCGCCGCTGAGGTGAGGTGCTATTTCTAGGATTAAGCAAGACGGTCGATCATCTTCAATCATCCTTCGGTCGGCACTCATTCACTTCAAGTAGATCTTCAGGTTGCTTGATTTTTCCACGATCCCCCGAATCTCAAGCAAGCTAATGGACGCGATCACATTTTGTGGAGGAAGTTCAGCCCGTTGAATGATGTTATCGATTGAGGAACCCTCGGGACCAATCGCATCGATGATTTTTTTCTCTACTGGACTACATTGCGTGATTAAAGCGGCGATCATTTCTGACGCGGGGCTTCCTGAAGTTTTTCTTACGCTATCTGTCAGCGAATGGCGACGCAGTGAACTGGTTGCCGGTCCTGAATTCTCTGGATGGCTTACCCGTGGAGCCCGATGGCCACCTGGTATTTCTTCGAGAATATCGTTGACATCTTGCACTAGCTTCGCGCCGTCTCGAATCAACTCATGACAGCCTCGCGACATTTCACTAGAGATTGGACCGGGAATTGCCATGACATCACGATTTTGCTCCAACGCAAGTCTCGCTGTAATCAGTGACCCACTTCTGCGCGGAGCTTCAATCACGAGAGTGATCGTCGATAGCCCGCTGATGATTCGATTTCGTCTTGGAAACGAATTTTTATTTGGTCTCTGAGTCGGAGCGTACTCACTCAGCAATGCACCGTGCTTCCGGATTTTCTTTGCCAGTTCTCGATTTTCTGGTGGATAGATTTGCCCCAAGCCACTCCCGAGCACAGCAACCGTCAGACCGTCTGAATCAAGGCATGCTTGGTGTGCAACCGAGTCGATTCCTCTCGCGAGCCCGCTCACAATAACGATTCCTGCTTCCGAGAGTTGCTCGGAGAGACGCTTGGCCTGTTTGCAGCCGTAGGGTGTCGGATTACGTGTTCCGACAATCGCGACCGCGGGGGATGTCTCAATGTCTTGGATCCCTTGGTGAAAAAGGACAAGCGGAGCGTCTTCCACTTGTCGCAAATACGTGGGGTAATCAAGTGAGTTTTTGGAATGGATTCGGCAGCCATTTCGTTCACACCATTTCAGGATCTCTGCAACGGGGACAGTCTTTTTTGCGTTCTGGATCGAATCGATTAGTTTGTTTCCAATGCCTGGAACTGAGAGCAGTTCTCGAGGCGTTGCATTTAAAATCTCATTGGCGTTTGCAAATCGACTAAGCAGTCGAGTGATGGTGCGTGGTCCGATTCCGGCGGCTAGTGCTAATGTTAAATCATTCAGAAGCTCGGTCTGTTGATTTTGATTGGAGCCAAGCAAACCTCTTTTTGGGCTGCTCGACGCTTTAGGGGCACCAATTCGAGTGTGGCAATCTTTTTGATCTGGATCATCGAGGGAATTAGCCGAGTAGGCATGATTCCGTCCGAGCATAGAGCGTGTCTTTCTGTTGAGTGAAATAGGATTGTGGTTGTGTCAGTCAAGCGAGAGACAGCCGCGGTATCTGAGTTCCGAGCGGTGATGCTGCGTTGCTTCCGAGCGAAATTTCATTTTTCTGTGGATGCGTTTGCGACCTTCTTACCTCGCTAATATTCGCAACACGCAGTTGATTGGGCAAATCGCTTTTGCGTCTTCCTGTTGCATAGGATTGCAACTCGGTTTTGCGGTTGCGAACCCGAGGGAGCCATGAGGCGGATGAGCGAGCCCGTCGAATCAATGACCCTAATTCACCGTAAGATCGCTTTTTCTTAGATTGCCCATCTTGGCTGGTTTATTGCAGTCCGACTCTGAATCGAAGTATCGGTTTGGTGGCAAAACAGCTAGGATACGGGTTCCTTGTCGGGGAAGACGCTCCGTTTTTCAGCAGCGAGTGAGCTGATGGATTCACGGGGTCGGTTCGCGCCGCGTTTCTTTCCGAGTGGTGATTGAGACTTTTTATTTCGCTAGGATCTGAAGATCATTTTTCATGGGTAAACGAGCTAGTCATTCCAGCAGCAATCCGAGTGCATCGACCGCTGGCAAAGGGAGTGAGACTCTCGACCCGGCAGTGGAGCGTGCATCGCGATTCCGCGTTGCGGCACAGCGAGAAACGGTTGAGGCTTTTGTTGTTGCTTTCATTCTCGCTTTGCTATTTCGTGCGTTTCTTGCCGAGGCTTTCGTGATCCCCACCGGTTCGATGGCACCGACCTTGATGGGGGCCCACAAGGATATTTCCTGTTCGCAGTGTGGAACGTCATTTCAGTGTGGTGCAAGTCGTGAACGAAATGGAACCGAATCGAGCTTGGTCGTTGTTGCGGGGGTTTGTCCAAACTGCCGATACGTGAATGGGCTGGATTTAAAAGACAATAAAAATCATGCAACCTTCAACGGGGACAGAATTCTCGTCAACAAGTTCACCTACGCGTTGAGTGATCCCGAGCGATGGGATGTGATTGTTTTCAAGTACCCGGGCAATCCAAAGCAAAATTACATCAAGCGTTTGGTGGGGTTACCCAATGAAACGTTAACGATTCGCCACGGTGACGTCTTTGTCCACCCGACCGGCACTGACGAGCGAGATCAGATTGTTCGAAAGCCACCCGATACTCTGCTCGCGATGAGTCATCTGGTCTACGACACCGATCATCAATCCGAAACTCTGATTGCCTCCAACTATCCCAGCCGATGGCAACCGTGGAGTGTCGATCAAGACACATTACCCACCGACTCATGGAAGGTTGAACGCACTAGTGGCGGCTTGACCGCGGAGGTCACTGCTGACGATCAGGATCATTGGCTTCGGTACTTCCACCGGTGGCCGAGTGATCAGCAATGGGAACTCGCTGCACGGGGTGAATCACTTGGGGAGGTTGGTCCATATTCGAGCCGAGCAATCACCGATTTTTATGGGTATGACTCTTACGTCCATGTGAGTTCGGGATATGTGTACCAACAGCGGCCATCGATGATTGCCGGAGGACGTTTTGAACGCATGCTCAACGGCGGATATTCGAAAGGCGTCTTTTCGGAAAGCTACCAATCCGGCGTTGGACCGCAGCAGTTTGGTAGCCTGTCTGAATGGGGAGGGCAGGATTCACGAGGCCAGCAGATCGGGCGTGATGGCTTGCACTGGATCGGTGATTTGATTTTTGAGGTCGACCTCGAGACTGATGCAGACTGTAAGACGGCAACACTTGAGCTTGTCGAAGCGGGCGTGAAGTACCAGTGCGTGATCGACTTGTCGTCAGGACAAGCCTCTCTCTCAATTGATTCTGGCAAGCGGCAACCGTTTTCGAATGCCTCTGGAAAGGTGTGGGACCGGCCAACCGCAGAGACATCCGTGCGAGCGGGCGAGCGAGTTTCGCTTCGATTTAGTAATTGTGACGACCAACTATTATTGTGGGTCGATGATCGACTGGTTGATTTCGAGGGAGCAACGACGTTTGATTCATTGCTTTATCGATCGGATGATGAAAATCGTCCCTACTACACGGCGGAGCATCCGTTAGATGCGAGCCCCGCAGCGGTTGCGGTCAGCGGAGGGAAGGCGACGATTCGGAATCTGCGAATCGATCGTGACAAGTATTACATCGCAAATAATGATAGTAGTCTTGCGATGGTCGATTACGACATGAATGAACTTTGGGCCAAATCTGGCACAAGTGTTTCGATTAAGGATTTTCAACGAGTCTTTGCCGATCCCTCGCTTTGGAATGAGTTTCAAGGTTGGGAGTCACGAAGGCGGGTTTCCTTTGAGATGGGTGCGGATCAGTTTTTCCCCATGGGGGACAACAGTCCCGAGAGTCTCGATGCTCGTTGTTGGGCTGGATGGAAGGCACAGACTCCGATGCCCCGCGGTTCTTCGAAGGAAGATGCTAAGAATAAAGACGCTTGGCAGTGGGCCGACAAGTCGTTTGTTCCTCGCGACCTTCTCGTTGGGAAAGCTGTCGTGGTTTTCTGGCCTCACTCTTGGAACGCACCGGTACCTTTTATCCCGAACTTCAAACGCTTTAAATTGATTCGCTAGATCAGGAGTCTCAGGAGAATGGATTCTCAAACGATAACGGCTCCCGTGAGAGGCGAGCCGAATCAATCGCCTGAACCTGTCATGCAGGCGATTGATCTTCAGAAGACCTATGGACGCAAGCGAGTGGTCGATGGAGTCAATCTGCACGTCGGCCCCTCAGAAATTGTTGGCCTGTTGGGCCCAAACGGTGCTGGCAAATCGACCAGTTTTCGAATGATTTGCGGAATGGTCGAACCGGATCACGGTCGTGTATTTCTCGCGGGGAAAGACGTGACAAGTTGGCCGATGTTTCGCCGCGCCCGAGACGGCCATATGGGCTATCTGCCTCAGGAACCGAGTGTTTTTCAAAAGTTGACCGTTGAGCAGAATATTTCTTCGCTCCTTGAGCTTCTTGGAGCCGATCGCGCTCGGAGAAAGCAACGCACTGATGAACTGCTTGAAGAATTTGGTATTGATCACAAACGTAAGGATCTAGCACATCAATTGAGCGGTGGCCTAAGACGGCGATTGGAAATAGCGAGGTGTCTCGTTTCTGACCCGAAGATCGTGATGCTTGACGAGCCGTTTGCTGGAATTGACCCCAAGACGGTTCAGTCGATTCAGGGAGTGATTGAGCAGTTGAGGTCGAGCGGTATCAGTGTTCTGATCACCGATCACGCGGCCCGCGATATCCTCGAGACGGTTGATCGCTGCTACGTGATTTACGAGGGTCAGGTGCTGATCGATGAATCACCCGAGCGGGTCAAGCAGCACCCGAAAGTTCGGCAGGTTTATCTGGGCGACATCGATCGCTCGGGCGATTCCGGCAACGTGAGTGTGGCTCGGCCGCATTTTCGCTCTGATCGTGGCAGTTCGACGCGTTCGAGACCGGCGTACCGTCGAACGGATCTCTGAATCGTGTCCCGCGAGAGATCCGATCAAAAAATATTTTGCGGCGGGATGTCGGTTTCGTTGCGATTGAAGCTTTGGTAAATTCTCGCCTCACGCAGGTGTCATCGATTTGGTTGCAGCTTGTGAACGCTAGCCGCAGTCAGCCGAGAACACCAAGGTTGGCTCCCGCACGGGTGTACCAACGGAGAGTGAAATATCAAAGAAACGGATGGGTGGCCGAGTGGTCGAAGGCACCAGTCTTGAAAACTGGCGTAGGGCAACCTACCGTGGGTTCGAATCCCACCCCATCCGCTCTTTTCTCTTGCCTCACACCTAGAACTGCGTCGCTAACGTGACGCCCTAGTAAACGAGGCTGGCTCAATGGAAGAAACGCCCCAATAAAAAACCGCCAGAATGATCCGGCGGTTCTGAATTACTTTTCGAATCACGTGGTTGGTCTAACCACGCTTCTCAATCGGCACAAAGTCTCGTTCATTGTAGCCAGCGTAGATTTGGCGCGGACGATTGATGCGTTTTGCGGGGTTGGCGTGCATTTCGCTCCAATGGGCGATCCATCCAGGAAGTCGACCAATGGCGAATAGTACCGTAAACATCTGAACCGGAATACCGAGTGCTCGGTAGATCACGCCTGAGTAGAAGTCGACATTCGGGTAAAGCTTACGCTCGATGAAATATTCATCTCTCAAGGCCACCTCTTCAAGTTGCTGTGCGACTTCGAACAATGGATCGTCAAGTGCGAGCTTATTGAGAAGCTTTTCGCAGCTTGATCGGATGATGGTCGCTCGGGGGTCACGGTTCTTGTAGACACGATGACCGAAGCCCATCAGTCGGAAATTATTATCCTTGTCCTTCGCCATATCCACGTATTTCTTGACGTTGCCACCATCCTTGGCGATCCGGTCGAGCATGTTCACGCAAGCCTCGTTGGCTCCTCCATGAAGCGGTCCCCAAAGGGCCCCAATCCCAGCAGAGATGGATGCGAACAGGTTGGCGTTGCTGCTACCAACCATTCGAACCGTTGAAGTGCTGCAGTTTTGCTCGTGATCCGCATGGACGATCAACAAGAGGTTAAGTGCTTCGGCAAAGTCGGGATCAACGAGATACTCATTCGTGGGTGTGGCGAACATCATGTGAAGAAAGTTTTCACAGTAGTTCAATTCGTTGTTGGGATAAATGAAAGGCTGTCCCATCGACTTTTTGTAGCTGTATGCCGCGATCGTTGGCAGTTTCGCCAAGAGGCGATCGATCGATACAGCAACCTGATCTTCATCTTGCGGATCCATTGCATCTTGATAAAAGGTCGACAAAGCGCCGACCACGCTACTCAAGATAGCCATTGGGTGCGCGTCGCGCGGAAATCCGTTGTAGAACGATCTCATGTCCTCGTGGATCATGGTGTGTTCGCGGATACCGGTTCGGAACGCTTCAGCCTCTTTCGCGGTTGGAAGTTCACCGTGAATCAGCAGGTAGGCGATTTCGATAAAGTCGGATTGAGCGGCAAGTTGTTCGATCGGGTAACCGCGGTATCGCAGGATTCCCTTCTCCCCATCGAGGTAGGTAATGGCACTTCGTGTGCTACCGGTGTTCACGTAACCTTCATCGAGTGTCACTAAGCCTGTCTTGGCTCGCAGTTTCGAAATATCGATTCCGCGTTCTCCCTCCGAGCCTTCCACCACTGGCAGCATCAATTCCTGATCGCCATAGATCACTTTGATGCTATCGGCTTGTTCGACTTCGAGGCGGGCGGGGTTTGACATCAGCGATTCCAAAATGGCTGTGAGAACGAGAGGCGAGTGTCGCTAGTACCTTTGCCGATTGGTGTGGGGGGCTCTCCCTGCCATCAAACCAAAACACCTTTTCGACTTCGCTAGCAGTGTAGCGGCGCTGTCCAGAAGCGGCAATCAGCCCCCGCTGTTTTACTGAGTGAAAGCTGGGGGGAAAATGAACAAAAACCTGTAAAAACATGTTGGCTGGGGGCTTTTTCCCGCCGCTTGGACCTCCAGTCAGTGCTGCAGCTGTATTCTCCGCCCACACTTCGATGGTTTGTCATTCCGTTTCATGCTCAGGAGCCAAATTCCAGCGGATCGATAGCATGTCGGATTCTCATCATTTGGATCTTCTGGTGGTTTGCCTGAAGGATCTCGATTTCGGACTGGTCAATGTGGAGGTGTTGGCCCATCTCAGGGATTGTGCCAACGTGGTACAGGACGTAGCCGGCGATGGTTTCATAGTCATCTCGCTCCGGTAGATTCCACCCGGTGATTTCGTTGAGATCATCCATCATAACGCGTCCTTCGACACGAACCGTATTACTGTCGATCAGTTCGATACCAAACTCTTCCTCTTCGTCCGATTCGTCAACGATTTCACCGACGATTTCTTCGAGCGCATCTTCAATCGTGACCACACCCACCATTTGTTGGAATTCATCAAGAACGATTGCCATGTGACTTCGGCTATTGAGAAACTCCATTAACAACGCTTCAACGTCCCGATCGACGGGAACCGTCCAGGCATGTCGCATCAGTTCGACCAGCGGCTTTTCTGGGATTTTCTGCTGAGCAAAAAATGGGATCAGGTCTTTGACGTATAGGATTCCAACCACTTGATCGAGTGTTCCATCAAAGACGGGGAACCTCGTTCGACCCGACTCGACAATCACTTCCATAATCCGTCCCCAGTCCCAAGAAACATCAAGCCCATCAACATCTCCTCGTGGGGTCATGATGTGGCCAATGGTATCTTCGTGGAGCGTCATCACGCCTTGGATCATGTCACGAACACCGGGGCCAAAGAAACCTTCTCGTGTCCCTGCGGTCACAATCGTTCGAATTTCATCCTCCAGTTGCTCTTCCTCCTCGTCCTCACTTTCAACGGTGCCGGTGACTCTTCGTGTGATCAGCTCAACAAAATGTCCTGGTGCTGCGAGCGGGCTCATGAAAATGGAGTTGGCGTACCAGAATGGCCATGTGTGATACAGGACGCGTCTCGAGGCAAATCTCGTGACCGCGGCAGGGAACCAAACGTGAACCATCATCATCATGACGACGGCCCAAACGCCCCAAGCAATCAGAGACCAGTCGTTGCGGACTTCGTCGGTTTGGTAGGACGTCATGGCGACCGTCCCCGCGATGAGGAATAACACCGTTCCCATCATGCGAAGGTATTCACTACCTCGAATGGCGGCATCCTGATGATCCAGGACTGCCCCGAACCTGTCGCGGTTACGTTTTAGGCGACAATAGGCTTCGAAGGGGCGACCCGCAAACCGGTCAAGAAGTTCGCCGCCAAGGCCGCCGATGCTGCTAAACAGGAAGCCAATGAGAGAGAGTGTCCACCAGATTTCAGAATGGCTCATCGCCTCCCCCAATCCGGAGATAACTCTTCGGGTAGATCGATTTTGAGCTTTTTCAAAACCTCCCGCTCAGCCTGTCTCATTTGACGCCTTGCCTCCGGATCTTGATCATCCATCCCGGCAATGTGAAGGGTGCCATGGACGATGTAAAGCGTGAGTTCATGTTTGACGTCCCACTCCATTTCGTCAGCATTTTTCTGAGCCGTATCAACGCTCACCACCAATTCCCCGTCGATCGTGTCATCGCAGGACCCATAGTCGAAACTGATCACGTCGGTTGGGTAGTCGTGTTGCAGGTGAGTCCGATTGATTTCATGAATGGTTGGGTCATCGGTGATGCGAACGCCAATTTGTCCCCGATCAAAGCCTCGAAAGGTTGCGGCGGCGGCGATCACCTCACCGATGTTTTGCGGATCGAGCGGGCTACGGATCACGGGGTCGATGAGAACGTCGACGACGATTTCGTGTGCGGGCACGTGATTTCAAGCTGCAATGAATTAAGCGGTTTGTTGTCCGGGATACTTTACCCGAGCATGATAGATAGCGGTTAAGGATTTATGCAGGCTGCGTCGGATGATTGCGAGCTGCTGAAAGGTGAGTCCACACTGATCGAACTGGCCATCAGTCATTTTCTTTTCCGCGATCTTATCAACCAAGCCTTGAATTCGAGCAGGGGTGGGGTCAACCAATGTTCGGCTTGCGCTCTCCACCGCGTCTGCCAGCATCATCACCGCAGCTTCCAAGGTTTGCGGCTTAGGGCCCGGGTAACGAAAATCTTGATCGCTAACCTGTTCGGCATCGGGATCTTTTTCGCTGCGACACTTCGCTTCGCGATAAAAGTATTCGACAAGAGTTGTGCCGTGGTGCTGCAGGATGAAGTCAATGATTGGCTTAGGGAGATGATGGCTACGCGCGAGGTCCGCACCGTCCTTGACATGCGCAATGATTACCAGAGTGCTCATCGCCGGTTGCAGCGAGTCGTGTTGGTTCACACCTTCACTTTGGTTCTCGATGAAGTATTCCGGCTTGAACATCTTTCCGATATCGTGAAAGTAGGCTCCCACGCGAACCAGCAAACCGTTGGCGCCGATTTCATCCGCCGCAGCCTCAGCGATTGAGGCAACGTTAATTGAATGGTTGTAAGTGCCGGGAGCACGTTGAGCGAGTCTTCGGAGAAGTGGATGACTGGCATCGCCAAGTTCGAGTAGACTCAGGTCCGTCTGAACTCCAAATGCTTTCTCCACCAACGGGAGCAGGCCTGTCATCGCTGTTGCGGAGACAACGATGCAGAAACCGGACCAGAATGCATCGCGAAACAGCGTTAAGACCACAGTGTCAAATCTCGGGACTTGGAACTGCGGAGTGAGTCCACCGGGATCAACGTCGGATAAGGTTGTTCCGGTGACAATCCCTACTCCCACCACCGTTAAGACAGTGATCACAGCCGAGGTTGCTCCAACGTAAAACAGATGGGTACGAGTCCGAATTCTCCCCAGCAGAAGGGTGCAGCTGGTGAATGCTGCGGCCATCATCACCAACTGTTGCAGTCCTTCACCCAGCAGAAGAGTCATGCTCACGCTGGTAGCCGCCATCAACAACAGCGATAGTTCTCGACCGTAGACAACCGCCGTTAAGATGGACGCGAGGACGAGGGGGACCAGTTCACCTCGCCATTGATCGGCTGAGGCAAAGTGACCGAGAACGACAGTTGCCACAATGATCGACAGCATTTTCGCCAGCTTGACACTGTCCTGCAGAACACTGCGATCATCCACAAAGAAAATGTAGGATCCACAGAGCAGGTATAACGCGATGATCATTCCCGCGTAAGCAACAACCCGCGAAGCTTTATCAGTCCAGCTCATCTGCTCAACAAGTGTGCTCCATTCTTTGTGGAGCAGCAGCAGTTGTTCATCACCCAATGGCACACCCGCTTCAGCAAGCGTATCGGTCCCGGTGCGGTACGTGGTCATCACCGGTTCCACCTCAGCCGCGGCCGTTTCGCTCGCTTCGACGCTGCGATTTTCATCATAGGAGAGCGTTTGGTATTCCGGCAGTCGTTCAACGAGCCAGTCGCTAATCATCACGGCGACTTCCTGACTCGCTTCAGCTGGGAATTTCGTGCGAAACTCTTCCTTCAGTCGTTTCTCGATACCCGGAGCTGCCTCGGCAATCCTCGCGTTCTTCATTTCAACGAATTCGATGTCTTCAGGATTGCCATCCTGATAGACTCGGATCATCGCTGGCGCACCTTTCTCGGGTGAGTGCTCCAGACTCTGAATCAAGCCAAGACGGTAGTTGGGCTGAAATGCAATTTCGATTGCCCGTTGGAAGGCCTCGAGTTTTGGGTCTGAGGCGAAAACCTTTTTCATCTCGGCGAAGCGACTCTGCGGAGTTTCGTCCGAGGTCACGATCGCTCGCGGTTTGAATTGAGAGAACGCTGCACGTTCCTCAGGTTTCATTTCGTTATATTCGGGAGCAGCGAGAACCAAAAAAAGTTGGTCTCTGAGGGCTGCCTGCAAATCATAAAGCGGTTTGGGGCGATTGCTGTAGAAGGCAAGCTGTTCCCTCGCCTTGCGGTCGCGAAGTGCTTTTGTTTGATCGTTGTTTTCGACCTCGAAAGTCACTCGTGTCACAAAGTTATGGGTCAAGATATCTTGCTTGCGGTAAGCAAACGGTGGGCGCCAAGTTTGACATGCCACCAGAAGCGTAGCCGCAGCGAGCACAGCAAGGCCGACACGGATCATGAAATCCGCTTTGTCGCTGTCCTGCCACCATTGCAATAACTTCGGTTTTTGAATCCCGAGTGAGTTGATGCGTTCAGGACGGTTTCTTTGTTTGTTGGATCCGCTCATCGCAGTGGATTCATCATTCAGCCAAGTTTCATGCAGGTTCGTTGCATCAACTCGATGAAATTAGCGTTTCGCTAACGCGATCAATCCTGTCGGCTCCTATTGCTTTGTTCGGGTTTCGAGCATCGTGTTGGCCTGAGGCGATCATTCAATCGCTGTTCAGGCTATGATGTTATTGGTCGTCTTCGTAAGCCTCAACGATCTTTTGGACAAGTCGATGGCGAACGATGTCAGACGCTTGGAGTCTTACCGTTCCGATTCCATCGATTTCGCCCAGCCGTCTTAACGCATCACGCAATCCACTGGTGATACCTCGAGGCAGGTCCTGTTGCGTTTCATCCCCGCTTACCACCATTTTGCTTCGTTCACCCATGCGAGTTAGGAACATCTTCATCTGCGAAATGGTCGCGTTTTGAGCTTCATCCAAAATAATGAAAGCGTCATTGAGTGTTCGTCCACGCATGTAAGCCAACGGAATCACTTCAATCGTATCCTGCTCCATTAGATGCCGGGCTTGATCGTAATCAATCATGTCGCCCAAGGCGTCCATCAGGGGACGCAGGTACGGGTTGAGCTTGGCTCTGAGGTCACCGGGGAGGAAACCTAGATTTTCGCCCGCCTCAACGGCCGGGCGAACCAGTACGATTTTTCGAACCTCCCCAGCACGCAAGCTCTCTACCGCCGTCGCAACGGCTAAATAGGTTTTTCCACATCCTGCAGGACCGGTTGCAAAGGTTAGGTCGTATTTTCGGATCGCCTCTACATAGCGAGATTGACCAGGGGTTCGCGGTTTGACCCGTCTACCTCCGTGCTGAAGCTGGATCTCGCCCGCCCCGTCAGATGATTGTTTTTCACGGTGATTGCTGCTCGGATGGTGGGAGGAAGTACGATCACCACCGACCAAAGCCCGCTGACGCTGAAGAACCGATTCTGGGTTGTCGATGGCAGCACCCTCGTCAAATGCCGCTTGGTCTACGTCGCCAGGGCTAATCCCACCATTTTTGCGTGAGATCTTGCGTAGTTTCTCGAGGGTCCGTGTCGCTGATTGGACCCCAGGCGTATCGCCGGCAATGCGGATGCTGCCATCACGTTGAGTGATGCTGACATCGAAAAGCCTCCGAATACGGCGTAAGTGTTGATCGCGAGGCCCAAAAAGATCCAAGATCTCTTGCTGGTTAGCAATCGATAGCGTCGCTTCTGTCATTCGTCTCCCAATGGGGACTCCGAGGAATCAATAGGTGATCAAATCGCTCCACGCTCTGTTACACCGCCTTCTATTGTATTCGCCAACTGGGATCAAAAAGAAAGGGGGTAATTGCAAGAAAGATCGAAGTGACCGGCATCTGGACGGCAGGTAGAGAAAGAGTTGAGGGTTACGGCGTCACGACCCCCGCCACGCCGGATGCGAAGCAGAGAAACGCGGGAATTGAGGCAAAAATCAGGGAATCCGTCACATCCCAAACTCCCCCTAAACCGGGTAGCAGTTGCCCACTATCCTTGGCGCCACATTCGCGTTTCACCAGGGATTCAGCAAGGTCTCCCAGCATCCCCGTGATCGCGAGTAATCCGCCGAGGACGATCGAGCCGATCAGTGGGTTGGCTAACGCGGCTATCGATGGGCTGGATGCTGGAGGTGAGGACGAGCCGCTGATTGCCGGAAAGAGCCATGTCAGGCAGGCGTAGGCAACAAGCATGGCTGTGATCACTCCACCAATTGACCCTTCCCAGGTTTTGCCGGGGCTGAGTCGAGGGATCAGTTTATGTTTTCCGATTGCCTTGCCGGTGAAATAGGCTCCAGCATCGGTCGACTTGGTCACTGCAATGGTAGTCAGTAGAGCTGCTAAGCCCCAATTTCCTGTCCCCAGACTTCTGAGTGCAACTAACAATGCGAGCGGTAATCCCACATAGATCGCGATGAAACTGCCATTTGCGATCCGCCCCAAGGCGACCTGTGCCGGGCCTTCACCGCTCGTTTGATTCTCTGAGCTGGGAGCATTTTCTGCGTCGAGGCGTGCTCGTCGCCCTTCCTGATCTGCTCCGTATCGAATCATTTCGTTTCCAATGATCAGGAAGATTCCCGCTGCCGTTCCGATCACCAACCAGCCCAATCGGCCCACGGGGCAATTAGCTGGGTATTCGTCTCCCATCAACGGCCAGAGGTGTGGGATGTATCCCATCGCCGTGATCACAGCGGTGGCGATGAGGGTGATGAGGCGATTCACACACTGGCCACTTCGCAGCAACATCGTGGCAGCATCGTGGCTGGTTCCTAATGCAAAGAACATCAGCACAGGAAAAAGCCAGAGTCCCTCTGCCCCCGTAAAGCCGTAGTTCCGATCCAGATAGATCAGGATTGATATGATCGTAATGAGGATCGCAGAGCTTCTTAGCCGATCTTTCAGCACGTGTCGTCTCCGGGGTAAACCAAGGGCTATCGTGGTGGCAACAAGATCTCAGTGAACTCATTCTACTCGTTCACGTTGAGCCCGCCGAATCGTCTTTGCCGAGTACTGAATTCAATGATCGCTGTGGCAAAGTCTTCCTTTGTGAATTCTGGCCAGCATTTTTCCGTCATCCAGAATTCAGCGTAACTCAATTGCCAAAGAAGAAAATTGCTCACTCGCAGATCACCCCCGGTGCGAATCATCAGGTCGACCTCCGGAAGTTCGGAGGTGTAAAGATGGTCGCTGACGGTGCTCTCCTCCACGGCGGAGATCTCGAGTTGACCGCTTTGGACTTTTTCGGCAATCCTGCAAACCGCCTGAGTGATTTCATCGCGACCGCCGTAGTCGATCGCCAGTACCAAGCGAGTGCCTGGATTCGTCTCGGACATCGAGATCGTTTGATCCATCTGTCGAAGGACGTTTTGAGGTAGACGGTCGCGTCGCCCAATAACCTGCAAGCGAAGGCCTTGCTCCATGATTGCCTTGCGTTCCTCAACCAAATATTGTTCGAGGAGATGCATCAGGAAATCAAGTTCTGCCTGCGGTCGCTTCCAGTTTTCACTGGAAAGACAATAGAGAGTGATCGTGTCGACACCAAGTTCCGTCGCCACTTCGCTAACCATACGCACCGTGCTCACGCCGCGGCGATGCCCCTCGATCCTTGGCAGGTCTCGGCTCCGAGCCCAGCGACCGTTCCCGTCCATAATGATGGCAATGTGACGAGGAATATCTCCCGCCTTGGCATCGCGAATCAACTGGTCAACGTGGTCGAGTGAACTCGAGTTTGACATGACAGGAGGCTAATTCTTTAGTTCAAGTGCGTCAGCAGCTTCGGTAAAGATGGTTTGTGCGCGATCCGGTCCGACGGAGAGAACACCTACTGGAATTCCTACCAATTCTTCGATTCTCCTGACGTAGTCGAGTGCTCCACTCGGGAAATCACTGACGTGTCTGACATCATCAACCGGCTGGTTCCAACCAGGGATTGTTTCATAAATTGGTTTGCAACGTCGCAGCTGATCCGCGTGAGCGGGGAATCTTTCGAGACGCTTGCCGTCGAGTTCATAAGCAACGCATACCTTGAGTTCTTCAAAGTGTGCGAGGACATCCATCATCATCAGAGCGAGTCGAGTAACACCGCTGAGTCTCGCGGTGTACTTCAGAGCAACAGCGTCGAACCAGCCGCAGCGACGAGGTCGGCCGGTTGTGGTTCCAAACTCATTGCCCAGCGTACGAATCTTCTCTCCAGTCGAATCTTCGAGTTCCGTTGGGAAAGGTCCTCCGCCGACTCGAGTGCTATAGGCTTTGCAGACACCCAGCACGTGGTTGATCCAGCGAGGTGGAACACCTGCTCCAGCACAGACTCCGACTCCGCTACTGTTACTACTGGTCACAAACGGGAAAGTGCCGTGATCAATGTCTAGCAGGGCGCCTTGCGCTCCCTCGAAAAGAATCTTCTTATCCGCTTCACAAGCTGCCAGAAGCAGTTCGGTCGTATCACCGATCATCCCCTCTAGACGCTCCGCCCAGTCTGCAGCGAGTGCGATCACTCGTTCGGGTGAGATCGAATCGAGTTCTTCTTGGGTCGCTCCCATTTTGGTTAGCAGTTCAACTTTTTGAGCTGCAACCGTTCCAATTCGTTCATCGCGAGAATCCTGAATCAGGTCGGCCATTCGAATCGCATGCGTTCGACCCACTTTGTCTCGATAGCACGGCCCAATGCCGCGATTGGTCGTACCAATGGATTCACCGCGAACTGCTGTGCTGTTGATGATTTTGTCTTCAGCGATGTGCCAAGGCATCACCAGATGCGCACGCTCGCTGATTCTCATGTTTTTTTCGCAGTGGATGCCTCGTTTTGCCAAGCCGTCAATTTCATCAAGCATGGTTGAGGGATTGATCACGACGCCCGGCGTGATGAAGTTCTGAACTTGCGTATGCAAAATTCCACTAGGGATGTGATGCAACTTGTAGGTTTGATCACCGGCAACAACCGTATGCCCGGCATTGGCACCACCTTGGTAGCGGACAACGAGATCAAATTGTGGCGCTAAGAGATCAACAAGCTTTCCTTTTGCCTCATCGCCCCACTGCAGTCCAATCACACACGTTCCAGACACCATGCACTCCAAAAGTTCAACGATCATTGCCCTCCGGAAGAGTTCCCAAGGGCATTCGCGCAAACGGCAAAGACTAAGCCGCTGAGGTCAATCTGACAAGCCACCCCAAGTGAATCCAATCAAGAGGGAGGGATTCGCTTTTCACCTACTTCGCCGCCATCCAAATTTGTTCGTCAGCAGCCTGAATGAGGGGGTCGAATTCAGGTATCTCTGACGCATTGTTGCCTTGTTCGTGTTTACGAAATAGAAAAAGGTACGTCTCGTTTTGCGGGCGGTACCGATGAAAGAAGAGTTGGTTTTTCGCGACGATCTTCGTTTTCAGTAGAGGATCCTTCTCGGCAGACGCCTTGCCACCCACTAAGCGATCCGCCAGGGGGGCGGCGAGGTGCTCGAATCCCAATTCGCTCGGATGCAAACGATCCTCGGTCAAATCCGCCGTCTTAGGCACCCAGTTCGTGGTAATGACCGGAAGATTCCTCGATTTGGCAACCGAACCAACGATCTGCTGGCATCGGCTCATGGATTGGTCGTAACCGGGTGATTGGACTCCAGGCATCGCAAACGGACTCAATAAAATGATGCGTCGTTGCTGTTTGCTGAGCTCATCAAGTAGTCGATTCAGCCCAGGCTCGAAACGATCAACTGCCGCAGCCCCATCACTCGCTTCGGCAAAACCGTATGCCACAAGCACCACGGTTGGTTCGGCGGTCTGAATATCTCTCAGTAACCTCGCAAATCCAGCCTCAGGGTTATCAAAAACTTTTCTAGCCAATCCATGAACGTCGTCCCCGGACCAGCCGAGATTCCGAACGGTGAGTTTCCAGTCCGGACGTCGAGTTTGCAGGGCTGCCTCGACCGCGCCACTACTCTGCATCCGCTCAATGAGAGTTCCACCAAGGATGGCTAAACGATCGTTGGGCTTTAGGAGTGGTTCCTGAGCCAGAACACTTGAGTGGCAGTGATTGATGGCGATCCCGAGGAGGACAAGAACGAGCAGGGATGACCGACACAGGTGGGCCTTCGGTCGATGGCAAATCACGGTTTGCATGAAGCTCTCTTGCGATGATTGAAAAAGGAAAAAGGGTCAACCTCATCGGGCGTCACTTCCTGATGCACTGGCTCCGAGGCGATGGCCCTGAGGCTGTGGC
>JAKMEW010000379.1 GCA_022425745.1 Rubripirellula sp. | reverse complement strand
CTCCAATATCGCGACTCACTTCTTCCGAGCCGTCTCGTTGCTGCGGAACAATTTGGACATCCTGCTGACCTTGCCTGGATGGATAAGATGGACCCAGAAAACCTCGAACGCGCACGGCAGCGACTACTCTCTTCAAAAACACTTCGAAATAACCCAGAGATCGCTGCATTCATCTCGAGGGGAAGCGATGCGGTCCCGCGTCCCATCATCAGGCATTGGCTTGATCAATCAGAGACAAGGGAGGCAGGTTTAATCGCATTGGCTAGCCACGCGAGGGTTTCCGATGCCGAAGAGTTGTTATCGGAAGCATGGTCCAGCAATTCAGAAATTCGTCAACTTGTTCGATCTGCGATTGAGAAACTTGATCTCGTTTTACCGCCACGACCTAATCAGTCACCGTCAACAAAAGTCTGGGAAGATCGCGCAGAAAACATCTTACAACTAAGCCCTGACGCCGATGCGGGATCGAGGATCTATGAAACAAAGCAGTGCAAAAAATGCCATGCGGGCAGCCGAGCCATGGGGCCAAGGCTAGAGGGTGTGGGCAAACGTTTTACATCGTTTGACCTACTCAGAGCCATCTATGACCCGAGCCACACGATTCCCGATCGTTATCGTCCGCGAATCATCATGACTCACGACGGAGAACGAATCGAAGGAATTCCCGTTTACGAAAGTTTCGATGGCATCACCCTGATCACACAAGATGGAAAAACCATTCGAGTTGAACGCCATCAGATTAGTCAAAGTAAAAACTCAAATGTCTCAAGCATGCCAGAGGGACTCCTTGATGGATTAGCCGACCAAGAGGTGTGCGATCTAGTTTCATACCTAAACCGTCTCTAAATCTCGACTGCTTCAATTCCACTTCACAGCAAACACATGACTCATTTCGCTTCAGCTTTTCGAATCTTCTGCATCCTCATCCCAACCGTTTTCATTACATCCAGAACGACCGGAGCGGAACGCCCCAACATGGTGGTGATTCTTTGCGATGACCTCGGCTATGGGGACCTAGAATGCTATGGGCATCCGACCATCAAAACACCCAATCTTAATCGTCTTGCGGAAAGCGGTATCCGATTCACCGATTGCTACTCAGCGGCTCCCGTCTGTTCGCCATCGCGAGTTGGCCTGTTAACCGGGCGCAGCCCAAACCGCGCTGGGGTTTATGACTGGATCCCCAGTGCTGGAAAACCAGTTGCCAACAAGCGGCACTTGGTTCACATGCAACGCCACGAAAAGACCATCGCACACCACCTTCGAGAGGCGGGCTATGCGACGTGTCAGGTAGGCAAGTGGCATTGCAATTCAGCGTTCAATCATCCCTCGCAGCCTCAACCAGGTGATTTTGGATTCGACCACTGGTTTGCAACCCAAAACAACGCGGCACCATCACACGCAGACCCAGACAACTTCGTTCGCAACGGAAAGCCCGCTGGCCCGATGAAAGGATTCAGCTGTCAAATTGTCGCCAGCGAAGCAATTGAGTGGCTTGAGAATCAGGATCAAAGATCACCGTTCTTTCTATTTGTTGCATTTCATGAACCTCACGAACCAGTCGCTTCACCCAGCGCAATGGTCGAATCTTATCGTCCTAAATCAACGACGGAAGACGAAGCACAATACTTTGCAAATGTGGAAAACATGGACCATGCTGTCGGTCGCATTACCACGGCACTGGAAAAGCTGAAACTTGACCAAAACACGCTGATTTTCTTTACTTCAGACAATGGCCCCGAAACCCTTAATCGCTACCGATCGGCAAATCGATCGTACGGACAACCGGGACCTTTACGAGGAATGAAATTACATACAACCGAAGCCGGTTTTCGTGTCACTGGAATCCTAAACTGGAAAAACCAACTTCCAAAACAGCTAATTGGATCAACGAACCCAACCCCGATCTCTTCCTTGGATCTCCTACCCACATTTTGTGAACTAGCAAGCATAGAGACTCCGTCCGAGCGAGCACTTGATGGAACCAATATCCGATCGATACTGCAGGGCGGTAATCTTGATCGGAAACGACCACTGCTGTGGGCTTACTACAATGCGATCAACGAAGCGAGAGTGGCGATGCGGCATCACCAATGGAAAGTGCTTGCAAGACTTGACGGGGGATCCGTAAAGAAGCTGACCAACATCACCGAAGAATCACTTCCTTTGATTCGCGATGCGGAACTCACAGACATCGAAATCTATGACCTGAACTCTGACATCGCTGAACAGAAAAACTTAGCCGAAGCTCGTCCTGATCTTAAACGTAAACTTCGTGAACTGCTGACTGAAGAATACCGCAACCTAGTGAACGGTTCCTTTGTCTGGTAAGCCACGAATCTTGAATCGCCTGCTTTGCAATTCTCCTCCCAGCAACACTCAGCCCTTAGTTGCGTAACTAGAGGGAAGCAGTTCAAGTTGATAGGCAATTGGCGACTACCCCTAGGAAGTCGCTTTGCTCTTCAATTCAGCCTTCGCTTGCTGCAAGAACTGCATCGCTTCAAGCGGTGTCATTGCATCGACCTCAAGCTTCTGAATCTGCTCAAGCAAAGGATGATCAGCAAAACCGAATAGGGTTAGTTGATACTGACCATTATTTTCTTCACCAGCAATCGGTGATTTGATCGTTGGCCGATCGAGTGCATCACGATGGTCGGCTTCGAGTTGCGATAAGACATCCTTCGCTCGCTCATTGACCTCTCGAGGAATTCCTGCCAAACGAGCGACATGAATTCCGTAGCTCTTATCGGCACCGCCACGAACGATGCGATGCAAGAAAACGACCTCATCATTCCACTCTCGCACCGCGACGTTCCAGTTTGCAACTCGAGGCAACGACTCTTCCAACTGGGTCAACTCATGGTAGTGCGTTGCAAAAAGAGTCCTCGCGCCGATTTGCTCGTGCAAATGCTCGGTAATCGCCCAAGCGAGCGAGAGACCATCGTACGTACTGGTTCCTCGGCCAATCTCATCAAGGATCACCAAGCTACGGGAAGTTGCCGTATTGAGAATCCGAGCGGTTTCGACCATTTCCACCATGAAGGTACTCTGACCGCGACTAAGTTCATCACTTGCCCCCACCCTCGCAAAAATTCGATCAGCGATACCTATCTCAGCCGACTCTGCGGGAACAAACGATCCTGCCTGAGCGAGCAGGGTGATCAATGCAACTTGCCGAATGTAAGTACTTTTCCCAGCCATATTCGGACCGGTGATCAAAAGAATCATTCCAGATTCAGGCGATTGCACACAATCATTGGGAACGAATTCACCTTGAGGTAGCGTGACATCCAAAACAGGATGCCTTCCTCCCTCGATCTTTAAAACCGAATCTTCGCTAAGCAGCGGCCGTACCCAACGGCGCTGCGCCGCCAATTCGGCCAATGATGTGTAGACATCCAACTCGGCGATCCCCGAAGCAACCTCTTGCAGAATCGAAAGGTGCTGATGAGTCGCATCTCGCAACTGCTGGAAGATCAATTGCTCACGGGCCATCGCTTTTTCGTCAGCTGCTAGAACCGTTTCTTCGTATTCCTTCAACTCAGGTGTAATAAAACGCTCACAATTTTTAAGCGTCTGCTTACGGATGAAGTGTGCAGGAACCTTATCGCGATGCGCATTGGTAACCTCAAGGTAATAACCGAAGACCTTGTTGTAACCAACTTTCAAATTCTGAATACCTGTCTCATCCATCTGTTGCTTCTGATAGGAAGCAATCCATTCTTTACCGCCTTTTGCAAGCTCCCGCAAACGATCCAAATCAGCGTCATAACCAACGCGAATAAAATTACCATCCGATGCGAAAACGGGGCATTCATCGGCCAACGCCATCTCCAACATCTCTCGTAAATCAGGACAGAGATGCAGTTGGTGATGGATCGCCCGTAAGCGAGTTGCCTTGTTGAGATCGAGTTTGTCTTTGAGCGCGGGCAAACTTTGAAGCGTTGAAGTAACCTGCAGCAAATCCCGTGGACCAGTGCGACCGGTAGCAATACGAGCCAGCAGACGAGTTAGATCGTAAGTCTTCTTTAAGGTGTCTCGCAAATCGGTTCGCAAAACGACATCAGCGACAAAAACATCCACCGCATCATGACGTAACGAAATCGCATCATGATCAATCAGTGGCGCGGCAATCCAGTCAGATAGCAGCCTCGATCCCATCGAGGTGCAAGTCTTATCCATTACCCCCAACAAAGATCCTTCACGCGATCCACTTCGCAAAGTACGACTAACTTCCAAACTTCGACGAGTCGCTGCATCAATCTGCAAGAACCCACTGCGATGGTGGGCTGAGATCGTTCGAAAGTGGTCCAAACCACTTCGCTGAGTATCTTGTAGATAAGCAAGCGTGGCACCTGCGGCGCGAATCGCTACTGAATCTTCTGCATCGAATCCAAATCCTTCGAGATTGTGTACCGAAAACTGCTTTTGCAATATGTCGACAGCTGCATCTTCAGCGAAAGACCAAGCAGGTCTTGGCGTCCAAGACCATGGAGCAGTGCTTTCAGGCGAGAACTCGGCGTCATCTTCTCGAAACAAAACCTCAGCGGGCCCAATCCGAGCCAATTCATCTTCAACTCGCGATGCCGGAAAAACACCTGCCTCGAAACGACCACTCGACAATTCCGCCCAAGCAATTCCAACGAGTGAATCGGCTTCGCGGCGATTCTTAGATCTCGAAAAGCAGACAGCAGCGAGGTAATTGGATTCACGAGGATCGAGCAAACCGTCATCGGTCAGCGTTCCAGCACTGACTACCCGAGTAATTTCTCGCTTGACCAACCCCTTGGCAAGTTTTGGATCCTCGACCTGCTCGCAAACAGCGGCGCGGTAACCAGCACGAATCAACTTTTGCAGATAAGCATCGAGCTGGTGATGCGGAAACCCAGCCATGGCAGTGGGGTTATCACTGTCTTTGTCACGGCTGGTCAGGGTGAGACCGAGAACCTTGGCGCCAATTTTGGCGTCATCAAAAAAGAGCTCGTAGAAATCACCCATACGAAAAAAAAGCAATGCGTCGCCGCAAGCTGATTTCGCCTCGTGGTATTGTCTCATCATCGGTGTCATAGCGTGAATGGTACCCCTTTCCAACGCTATCGCCCAGATACCCAACCACGAAGCACACCAATCCAGCCAATTAGCGTTTAACCGTTCAAGCAGACCGGATGGTGGATATGGACCAGACACAGCAACCCGCAATCCGCCCACAAAAAAAGGCAGCCATGACCGCTGCCCTTTTTTCTTTCTCGCTATCTGAAATCCGAAATGACTACATCTCTGAGTAAGACTTGGGACTCAGCACATATTTGTAAATATTACTGACCGTCCCCTTATACTTTTCCACTTCCTTGAGCACCTGCCAATCTGGATGCGTCCGAAAATCTTGCCAAGCTTTGCCGCGAGCTTCCTCATTCGGATAAACCGTGAGGTAGGTTAAGCTCGGAGTAAAAGGACCGATGATAGCTTGCCCGATGAAGATAGGCTGAATACCGCTATCGAGAAAGATTGGGACCTCACCAGCATTGAACATCTCTACTTTCAAATCACCAAGTCGTTCATTAGCGCTCTCGTAAATACGCAACTCGTAGACTCGATCTTGATTCTTCAGGCTTTCTCCCTTCACTTCTAGAGCAGGCATGCAGTCCATCGAAATAAGCAATTCGCTCTCAATGCGTTGAAAAGGTGAGTCTCGCGGACCTCGATCGAGATACGACTTGGCCGCAGCGTTGTAGGCTTCATCATCTTGCAGCTTTTGCTTGACAACGTTGATTTGTTCCGCATCGGGGTACGGAATAACAACGACGACCCTCGCGCTACCAGTTTCATCTGCAGGAGCATTTCCGAAAACTCCAACCGGCCCAATACCGATTCGTTTCAGAGCGGGCAGTAAAGCGTTTTCGAGATATTGATCAATTGCTTCCGCGTCACCCTTTTCCCCGAGCAAATAGCTCCTCACCTCATAGTATTCGTGACCTTCCGCACCGTGGACTAGCGGCTGAATCAACGACACAGCTCCAAAAACGAGACAACTAAGAAAACGATTCATCTGATTCCCTGCGATAGGCGAACGTCGGTATTCACACCATGTAAAGCTCCATCATAGCGGTGTTGCATCGATCCCGTGCCGCCCATCTGCCGGACAAAAAAAGATTTTGAGCCGAAATCCCCAGCGAGACTAAAGGGACCGACCACCGTTTTAAACCACAAAAGATTCTCTGCCCCAATAAGACAACCTGAGTCTGCAGAGAAACAAAATCAACACTCGGCAATGACGCGATTTATCGCAAGCAAAGTGCTAGAGGAACCAGTTGCATTTGACTTACATGTCGCTTGCACGACACAATTACGGAGTCGCTCAACAGAAAACCTTGCACCATGCAACATCACAGCAGACGCCAAAACGATGATTGAATCAGCAAATTCCCTACCGGACCTGCTCAACTCATTAGCCTCACTTCCACTCGCGGACGCTCTGACTGGAACGCAAAACGCAAGCTCTGGCGAGGTCAAAGAAGTCCTTTGGTCACTACAAAGCCTCTTTACCTTGGGCATGCTCGTGCTACTTCAAGCAGTGCTTGGCTTTGACAACTTGCTGTATATCTCGATCGAGAGCAAACGAGTTCCTCAAGAGCAACAATCTCTGGTTCGCAAAGCTGGGATCGGCTTAGCGATTGTTTTTCGAATCGTCTTACTTTTCGTTGTGGTTAATCTTGTTGACCGACTCCAAGGAACGTTTTTGTCGATCGAAACCAAACCGTTTTCCTTCAAACTTTCAGGTCACAGCCTCATTGTGATTGGTGGTGGGGCATTCATTTTGTGGACTGCAATCAAAGAGATCTACCACCTACTCGCTGTACCAGACATT
>JAKMEW010000362.1 GCA_022425745.1 Rubripirellula sp. | reverse complement strand
GGATACTGTTTTGCCTTCGGAGGCATACCGGATCATCTCCTTGGTGATTTCCTCCTGTCTCCAAATTCTTGTTTGTCCGTGTTTTCCGACACAAACTCGCAGGGCTTGGGGGGCATGGGCAAGAATTTCTGGGTTGCAAAGCCCGTCATAGAGCACGACATCTGAGTTTCGGAGCAACTGAGCACCCCGGATAGTGAGCAGGTTAGGATCTCCCGGGCCTGCACCGATTAGAAAAACACGTCCATTCATAATTTGCATTGCGCCTGTCGAATATCGAGTCTGGACAGCGAGCGCCTCGGAAGCCATACTACGCGACCGCATAAAAGTCGTCTGTTTATTTCTTTCTAGCTAGCCGACGTTCAACACGTCCTTACAAGATGCCAAATACTGCCAGCGCCAAAAAGAGACTTCGCCAAAGCGAAGCACAAAGATTACTGAATCGATCAACTCGTAGTAGCCTCCGATCGCAAATTCGCCGTGTCCATGATGCTGTGAAGGCGGGAGATTCGGAAGCTGCCCAAACCGAATTTCGCCGAGCCCAGAAATCCATCGATCAGGCAGCTAGCCGCCGTCTGATCCATCGCAATGCAGCGGCAAGAACCAAGAGTCGATTGGTAAAGCTGATCAAAACCGCTGGTTAATGCATTCGCTCATTAACATCAAACCGCGGCACTTGTCGGCCAGAGCCGGCAAGTGCCTTTTTTCGTGCGCTGCTAACTGATTGAAAGTCCGTCCCCGTTTTTATTGTAAAATTTTGGTGGAAAGGACGGACTAAGGTCTCTGTGAGGTACTGGTCCTCTAGGATACCTCGCCCCTGATTTGAGCTTGGCGTTTAACCCCAAGTTAGGCCAGCACTTTTTAATCGTGATTTGGTTTCTTCCATCAGAGCATCTTCTTCTGCTTCCGAATTGGCGACATAGGTAACACTAAACCTGAGAAAGCTTCCCGCATCGTCCCACGGTACGGTAACAATCCCATGTTGCTCAATAAGGTGCCGAGTTGCATCCTCTGCAGCGTTAAATTTCTCACCGCTTGCCGAACCTGTTGGTGACTTGGTGTAGAGAAAGTAGGTTCCACCTGGCATTTCACACTCGAAACCACATTCTTTTAAGGTAGCGACCAGCTTTTGAAGTCGACGTCGGTATTTTTTGTTTATTTCACCAGGAATCGAGTCATCGTCCAAGGCTGCTGCAGCTGCCTTTTGAGTCGCAATGAATTGACCACTGTCGCTATTGTCTTTCACGTCCGCAAAAGCAGAGACAATCCGGGAGTTGCCACAAACAAATCCCATTCGCCAGCCAATCATGTCATAGCCTTTGCTCATGGAGTGTACTTCAACCCCAACATCGACAGCGCCGGGTGTTTGGAGGAAACTGCGAGGCTCACCGTCGAATGTTAAGAGAATATGTGCTGCGTCTTGGACTACGACAAACGATTTTTCTTTTGCTAAGTCCACTACTTTCTCATAGAACTCTGCTGGCGCTGTTTGTCCTGTTGGCGAATTGGGATAATTCAACACCAGTAATTTCGCACGGCGATAAATATCATCCGGTACCGCGTCGAGATCTGGCAGGAAGTTATTCTCGGCAAGAAGCGGTAACTTGTAGACTTCGCCGCCGTAATATCGAGTGTGAGTAGCTGCCACGGGGTAGCCCGGAACAGTCATAAGCGTGACGTCTCCGGGGTTAATGAAGCAGGCTGGCAGCATGGCGTATGCAGGTTTGCTGCCAATGGAATGATTGATCTGTGTTTCGGCATCAATTTCAACGCCAAATCGTCTCTTCATGAATCGTGCTGCGGCATCTTTGAATTCTGCAACACCATTATCCGCGTAGCCACGATTCTCCACTTTGTTAATTTCTTCCGCCATGACGTTACGAACTGCCTCATCCGCCATCGAATCATTTTCGCCGATACCAAAATCGAGGAGTGCGCGAGTGGGGTGGTCCGCAAGAGCTTTTCGTTTCGCACGTTTGATTTTTTCAAACTTGTAAATTTCAGTATCTTTCCCGTAGTTCGCACCTCCGATGCGATCAGCAAACAGGGTTTGAAAATATGGATCTGAGTTTGCTTGCGGCGCTGAGTCAGTCATTTTGAAAGGTTTGCCTGTGGGTTGGAAAAATGAATCATTCCACAATTTCTCGGGCGTGGATTTATCCAAAATCGTAGCAGAACCAGCGGGTATTTCTATCGGGTTCCAGAAAGATCCAGGCCAAGCGGTTAGAGATTAGAGCTCACCGTCTTGTGTCGGCCTAACCTGCTTATCGAGGAAATTGAGCGCCGGGAAGATGGGACTTGGGGACGTGAAAGCATCATTGTAGGGTAAGATGATGTGTTGCTCGGTGTGTCCTGAATGATGAGACAGCTTGGAAGATGAACGAATCCAGCCAAAAGAAGAGTAGTGAAGTTGACCCGATGCGTGCCCGTTACGAGGAGTTAGCGGAATTGGCTGGATCACTTGCTCACGAAATCAAAAACCCTCTTTCAGTGATACACATGAATATTGATCTACTGAGTGAGGACTTAGCCGAGATCGATTCTCGTTTGAGTCGCCGGCTCGTGAACCGAATTGATATAGTTCGTGGGCAATGCGAACGAATGGAGTCTCTTCTGAGGGACTTTTTACGCTACACCCGGCTGCGTGATATCGATCTCGTTTCGGGTAGCCTCAACGACCAGATCGACATGGTGTTACGAGCTTACCAGGCTCAAGCTGAGCAGGAGGGAGTTGATATTGAGAAGTACCTTGATGCGGATCTTCCATCAATCCTACTGCATAGTGACTCATTACAGGCAGCCTTGATGAATTTGGTTAAAAATGCAATTGAGGCAATGTCTGCTGGAGGGCAGCTGGTCGTTCGAACTTACAGCACTCGGACAAGTGTCGCCTTGGATCTGATTGACACCGGCCGCGGTGTTGATGATGTCACCGTCTTGCATATGTTTGAACCGTTTTATAGCACGAAAGATGGCGGAACTGGGCTAGGATTGCCAACCGCGCGACGGATCATCGAGTCCCATGGTGGTCGAATTAGCGTGCAGAGCGAGGTGGGGCGGGGCACAAAGTTCGTGCTTGAATTTCCAATACCAAAACGTTTGCATGGTTGATTCGCTAATCAATCCGCTGAAGATTGAATTGGCTCTCATACAACTCTGCTGCTTTCTCAGGAAGTACGCAATTGATCATGTTGCCAGTTGCGATTTCAAAACCTGCAATGCTCGAGGGCCTTGGGCATAGATCAATTGACCAGTGAAAAGAGCGTTCCTGCTTTTTCCGCTTCGGCGGGAGATTTGAAAAGATTAAGTTGTAGGCGATGAAGGGGTGAATTTGCTGCAGAGCGAGCACCGATCGACGAATCAGCATCGCTACTTCGTCAAGTGTATCACTCGTTGATTCCTCGAATTGTGCATGATGATTTCGGGGAGCGATTCGCACTTGCATCGGAAACCGGCTTGCATACGGACAGTAGGCTGTCAGGCGTTTTCCTTGATAGATTATTCGAGACCGGTCTGCTAATTCTGAATCGATTTGCTTACACAATAGGCAGTACCCCGTTTTGTTGGTGAATGAACGAGACCGATTAAAAAGTGTTTGCGTTTGTTTTGGGAAATGATTGGTGGCAATTAGTTGACAGTGCGAATGATGCAAAGATGCGCCAGCTGACGCACCGCAATTTTTGAAGACGCTCACGTATTTGATGTCTTTTTGACGGTGCCACCACGCAATTCGATCTCGAATTGCACGAAGCAGCAGTCTTGATTCGGTGATTGAGGTCTCGCACATTCGATCAGTATGACTGCGAGTGTCAACGATTACCTCGTGACCGCCAGAAATCACTGCATTGGAAAATATCTGTAACTGATTATGCTCAGGGGCGTGGTTTTTTTCGATTGCAATCGCAGGATAACGATTGCGAAAAACTCGTACTCGCCACTTTTCATGGCAAAGCACTTGCTCTGATGTCTCTCGCTGTTCTGATGAGAGTGTTGAATCGCTGGCTTTACCAACCCACAGGCTAGGTGGTGTCTTGAATTCTTGGCCAATGCAAAATGGACACGCATCAGGACTAAGTTTAGATAGATTCTTCCTGTCGTAGTCGTTAGGGCGTGTTTCTCTGGTAGGGGCAAAGATGACCCAGTCACCAAATAACGGGTCGAACCGGCGGTGTGACTGTGAAGTTTGGTTCGAGCTCATGAGAGAAACCGACCTCGGATGAAAACTAGTCGAGGTGCCTTCTTGCATTGATTCATGATGTGATCCTCGTGGATCGAAAGATCTGCAGGCTAAGACTGCAACATCGCGAACGATTTCACAGCGATTGTATCAATCACTTGAATACTAAGTTTTATGAGATCTCAGGTTAGTGATAAGCTCAGGTTAGTGATAAGCTCAGCCGCGATCCGCAAGTTTATGCACGAGGCTACGTTCATAACACTTAATGTAATTGTTGGCGCTTCGGTTCCATGACCAATTTTGGAGCATGCCGTTGGTGACAATTCGGGACCAATTCTCTGGCTGGTGGTACTGAATCGACAACGCACGTCCTATGGCGCGGTCAAGTGATGCCGAGTCGGCCTGATCGAGATAAAAACCAGTTGCCGTTCCTCGCTCCAGAGAATCTTCCCGCGTATCAACTACGGTGTCAGCAAGCCCGCCGGTAGGGTTCACAACTGGAACGCTTCCGTAACGTAGGCTGTAGAGTTGGCTTAATCCACATGGTTCGTAGTGACTAGGCATTAGAAAGAGATCTGATGCCGCTTCGATTAAATGAGCGTGCTCATCACTGAATCCAATATAAACTGCCAGCCGAGAGGGGTGTTGAGCGGCCAGGGATCTTAATTCGGTTTCGAGTTGTGGATTGCCACTACCAAGGACGATCCACTGTGTTGGTCGGTTCTCAATGAGATGCTTTTTAATGATCGGTAAAATCAAGTCCCAGCCTTTTTGATCTGCTAAGCGACCTACAAGTCCAATGAGGGGCAGTTCATCGTTGGCTTCTAAACCGAAGCGAAGTTGTAGGTGTTGCTTGTTGGCAAGTTTCCCAACTCGCCAGTTTGTTTGGTCGTATTGATGAGGTATGAGATGGTCCGTTGCGGGATTCCAAATGTTGTCATCGATACCGTTGATGATGCCGTGCAGATGATCCGATTTCGCTCGAAGCACGCCATCCAGTCCGCATCCATGTGTTTGAGTGGTAATCTCTTGGGCGTACTGTGGACTCACTGTTGTAACGGTATCAGCACAAGTGATTCCAGCTTTCAGGAAATTGAGGCGATGATAAAACTCAAAAGTCTCCAGCGTGAAATGCTCCCAGCCAAGACCAACATAATCATATGCCTTGGCCGAAAAATTTCCTTGGTAGGCGAGGTTATGGATTGTCATCAATGTTGTCGTGCTGCTGAACTGAGACCTAATCGTCGCGTCTTGTCTTAGGATTGCTGGTACAAGACCTGTCTGCCAATCGTTGCAGTGAATGACATCTGGAGATATTTGCAATCTTTCCATCGCTTTGATGGAAGCTCTACAGAAAAAAGCAAAACGTTCAGCGTTGTCGGGGTAATCATCTGAGCCATCTCCGTAGAGGCCTTCCCGGTCGAAGTACTTTGGTTGGTCAATGAACCAAACGGTTACATCACCACCAGGTAGCTTACCTTTCAATAGTCGACAGCTAACAGCCGTTGCAGATTTGATCTCAATGGTGAAGCTAATGTCGGTTGGGATGATGCTGATCCCGGAAGTGTGAACGCATCGGAAAGCGGGCATGATAATCGATACATGATGTCCCAGTTTACTGACCCGATTGGGGAGGCTGCCGCAGACGTCGCCTAAGCCACCGGTGCGTGCAAATGGGATTGCTTCAGATGTGAGATAAACGATGTTCAAGGCAAACCGATTAGATGCGCGGAGCAGATTGTTATTCGAGGAAGAATCGAGTCCGACTTCGGATTTTAGCCCACGTTAATTGGCCATGCTATCGTGAAGTTTTTGTCCTTTTTCAATTCGATTTATATGGCCGCTAACGAACTTTTAGGGCATATCCTGCTCCCATCTTTTTTAGGGTTCCCAGTTGGAATGGTCGGCGGGATACCGACATTGAGGTAAACTAGAAGGGAGAGGATTCCATCTTTTTCTTTCGTCGTTAAATAAGTTGATTTGAATGACCATCGCCTTGGATGAATTCTGGAAGACGCTCGAAAATCTGGAGATTTGCGACAAGAAGACGATTGACGCAGTCCGTGCTTCGATTGCAGATAAAAAGGTAACCGATAGTGAAATTGACGCAGTCAGCGCGGCCAAGTATCTAATCAAGAAAGGGTACATGACCCGTTATCAGGCAAAACATGTGCTTGCGTCCAAGGGGGACCGCTTGAGACAAGGTTCATACCTAATTTTGTCTGAGGCAACCGAGGGTAGCCTGTCACAATGGATGGTAGCCTTTGACACAAAAGCTAAACGTCAAGGGCTGTGGATTCGGATCGCGGCGGGCGAAGTAAATCCGAGCTTGCTGGATCCCGATTTCGCGAATCGGATTTCTCAGATTGATTCCCTACAGCACTTTGAAGTAGCGATCGAGGGTGAAGACTGTGAGATTTTTTGGAGACGCCCGAACGGAAAACTTTTAAATGAATACCTAAGTCAGGGGAAGGTATTTGAATCCAACAAAGTTTTTAGGATTGGTGTGTCCCTGATTAACGCTCTCGAGGTACTGCAGGCATTTGGGCCGCGAGCATACACCATTGACGCGGATTCTGTCTGGGTCACCGAGGATGGCGCTGCGTTGTTGCTAATCAACCCACTGAACAGCAAAGTGGAAATGGGGCCGGCAAAGGTTCCGCATGTGAGAGAATATGTCGCACCCGAGGTGGCTTTAAATTCGGCTGCGCAATCCTCTCGTTCAGACATTTTCTCTCTCGGTTGTCTTCTATTCAGGATCGCTACGGGGAACGACCCTTATCCTGATTATCAGGATGAACCAAGTTCACTGGGGTCAGCACCGAAAGAGGTCGCCGAGGCGGTCAATGATCCGGTGAGTGGATCGTTGCTTTTCCGCATTCTCGCGTACGCGATCGCGCAAAATCCTGATGCAAGATTTGCAAATACAAGTGATTTCAAAAAAGCATGGGAGGCGGGGAAACAGGCTACACGGGAGGCAGTGGTTCAAACTCTTCAACGAGATGCCGCAAGTCGGGAAACTGTTACCGCTGAACAGAAGAGTACTGCGAGAGTTGCCGATCCGAAAGAGAATGAATCGTCAAAGGTGAACGCAAGTAAAACAGATTCAAAAAAGCCTTTATCGATTGATGATGTTGGTCACGCGGTTGGTGCATCTAAGTCGGCCAAGAAGGGGCAAACTAAAACGTCGTTCTCAAAGGCATCAACACGCCGCGGGGTAGGCGTGACAGATTCACCGTCTAACGAGCGAGCAGATCTCGCAAGTTCAGATTCAGAAGCCAATGATGAGCAGATGCGGGGCGTGTCTTCAACGCAGGAAAGCATGAAGTCGCTTCGAGATGAGGTCTCGCTTGAACTGCATAGTCCAGAAAAAGCTAAATCTGTGGCGGAAAAGATTGCAGTTGCGGGAGAGATTGAAGACAACACGCTGAATGCACCAACGTTAGTCAAGAAAGAGTCGAAGTCGGTGGACCGCGAAAATTCCAATTCCGACATCGCAAGCGATTTAAACGAAACTCCCAAAGGCAATGTCTTCCCCGGCCAGGGATCTTTAGAAACAGGCTTTCATGCTAACGGTGATTTCGAGACGGGTACCGTTAGCAATGAATCCTCCTTTATTGAGGAGTCACCAAAACGCGTTAGTGTCAGGCGAAAGAAAAAGAAGTCAAAAGCTCCGTTGGTTTTGGGCGGAATGTCCGTTGCGGTTATTGTGCTTCTCATCGGGCTCCTCGTCGGTGGATCAGGTGATGAGCAATACAAAGAAGAACCGATAGTTCGCCGTGAACCCCCAGCAGTCATCCCGCCTGTCACCGGCCAAAATCGAGAAGGCCAACAAGAAGTTGAGACAACGCCCTCAAAGCTTGTTGGATATGAAGTTGTTGATGACGACCGACTTTTGTTTGTGCCGCCCTATGGCACCGATAGTCCAACGATTCCCCTATCGCTATTACCGCCAGGACCTTCCGTCATCGTTTCATGTCGGATCAATGATTTTGCAAATCATGAGGTAGGTCAGAGTTTACTCAAGGGTGTTAAAACTGGCCTCGAGGATTTGCTCAATCTCGCCAGTGACCGAACGAATTTTCCGTTGGAGAAAATCAACCGACTTACCGTCACGATGTTTCCCGGTGATGCGGGATGGCCTGAGGTTGCGTTGGCTGTAGAGCTATTCGAGCCAATCAATGAGCCTGACTTGATCGAGTTGTTGTCGGTCGATCAAGCTAGGACAAGAGAAAATCAGGTTATTTACGTTAGCGAAGAAGAAAACGCAGACGCATATTTTTGGACAGTAGAGGAGGGTATTGAAGCAATATCTGCTTTTGCAGTTGGCTCTATCGAGCAAATCAGTGAAGTCGCGAGCTTAGAAGGTTCAGCGATTCCACTACCAAGAACGTCACAGGCCCTGTGGTCTAGGACCAGTATTGATTCTGATTTGGTTGTACTGTTGACACCAAATTTTCTTTTTGCGGACGGAAGAGAATTACTAACTGTTTCGGCGCCAGAGTTCGTGGATCCGTTAAGGCGGTTCATGCAGCCCGATATCAATGCCGCTTTGGTAACGATGAAATTCAACGCGGACGATTCGGTATTTGTTGAAACTAGGTTTGCACCAAGTGGTGGCATCAGCGAGGCTGCATTGCTTAAGAAGGTCACTGAGTTGTTTGGTGCTTTTCCTGCGTGGGCAAACGATTTCATTTTGGAGTCTGTGCAAGATGCATCATGGAAGCTGTTGGCGATTCGTATGCCCCAGATGATGCAATACCTAAGCGGGAACATCCGATTTGGTTTATCTGAAAATGCTGTTGTTGCCAATGCATATCTGCCTCAAGCAGCTTTCCCGCAGTTGGTTTTTGCCGGATTACTCGCCATGAATACTTCCACCACGGATGCACCCCTTCTTAATCCTGAAGCGATCAAGATGTTGAGCGTCGATGAGATGCTGGATCTTGAAATGACAGTTTCGTTTGATCAAGAGTCACTGGAATTTGCGTTGGAGGCAATTGTTAATGCCTTTCAAGAAGGCCTGCCAGCGGGTAACGAGATGCCAAAGGCAGTCATTGTTGGTGGGGATCTTGAGCTTATGGGAATTACACAAAACCAACAGGTAAGAGATTTCTCCAAAGCTAACACACCCCTTAGGTCTGTTTTGACAGATCTAGTCTTGCAAGCTAATCCAGATAAATCGGCGACAGGTCCAAGCGATTTAAAACAGAGTTTGATCTGGGTTGTAACAGAGGGAGAGCAGGGGAAGAAAGAGATTCGAATTACAACAAGGCAGGCAGCCGAGAGAGACAGCTATCAGGTTCCTAGGGAATTTACGTCGCAGGAATGAGTGCTGGCTTCAGCAGCCAGATTTTGATCTCGATAGTCGCATGATGCGAATGGGATGTTTGTTGTCATCTGGAAGCTCAATTGGCGATTCGCTGTATTGCCACGGCTTTGTTTTTATCCATTCGGAAAACTCATTTGCAATGATTCGAAACGGATCGCTTAGGTAAACGGTTCCACCCGGAGCTAAATGACCATCTAAGCATTGAATCAATTCAGGCCAAAGCTGTCTCAGATAGGTGACATCGCTACCTAAAATAATCGGAAACTTTTCACCCTCGAGTTGGTCGATGCCGAATCTAAGTTGTTTGACTTCGCATCGGTCGCGAACAGGCCAAGTGCTCAGATGAACAAGAAGTAGTGGGTCAGCGACGCCGTCGGTGAGTGTGACACGAGCCCCTCGGAGCGCAGCGGAAAAGCCGACATGTCCGGTGCCGCATCCAACTTCAAGCACCCGCTTGCCGCTAACTTCAACATTATCTAGGTAGTGGTCGAGCCCTGCGGCGGCTCTCCATGTAGTGGCCCAGAATGGATCAATGACTCCTTGCTCACCGGCGTCTTGTCGACGGCACGCGTCTAGGAGCATTCCATCCGGGTCAGATGCAACTGCTATTTTTTCTTGCCGATTCGCGATTGTTGTTGGCTCCCAATGCCATGGGAAACCGGAATTTGCGAGTTTGACGAGTTCGTCAAAGTTAAGTTCAGAGAAATGGCTAGATTTGTGACTCATCGCTGTTAAGTCTTACTCCTTCAGCCAAGCAGCGGCTTCAGCTGCGAAATAGGTAAGGACGCCGTCAGCACCAGCCCTCTTGAATGCGAGGAGACTCTCTAGGACAGTTGCCCGCCTATCTAGCCAGCCATTTTCCGCTGCGGCAGAGAGCATCGCATATTCACCACTAACCTGATAAACAAACGTTGGAACTCTAAAGGTTTCCTTGACTCGTTGAAGTACATCGAGGTAAGGCATGCCGGGCTTGACCATGACACTATCGGCTCCCTCGAGTAGGTCAAGGGCTACTTCGTGTAGTGCTTCGTCGGTTTGGCTAGGGCATTGTTGGTAGGTTTTCTTGTCACCTTTTCCGAGGTTTCCTGCCGAGCCAACAGCATCGCGAAATGGACCATAAAAGCCGCTCGCATATTTTGCGGCATACGACATGATTTGAACCTCTTCGTGCCCTTGTTCATCAAGCGCATCCCTAATCTCGCCGATTCGCCCATCCATCATGTCGCTCGGAGCGATGATATCACAGCCTGAGTCTGCTTGAATGATCGCTTGTTGGCACAATACTGAGATCGTTTCATCATTTAGGATGACACCGTCACGAACTAAACCATCTTGGCCGTGGCTACTGTATGGATCTAAGGCAACATCGCAAATCACTCCGATTTGATCACCAAAATGCTGCTTGATATTTCTTACCGTGCGGCAAACAAGGTTATCCGGGTTGGTTGCTTCCTGAGCATCTTCGGTCTTCAAGCTCGGATCCGTAACGGGGAAGATTGCGATTGCAGGTATCTCTAGTTCGCAGGCATATTCCACGGCTTTAAGAATATCCTTGGTTCCGAGTCGGCTAACACCGGGAAGGCTTGGTACCGATTCAGAATCTTGTTGATCCAAGACAAATAAAGGCCAGATCAAGTCACTGACTGCGAGCGAGGTTTCTTCAACCATTCGCCGAGACCAAGCATGCGCGCGGTGGCGTCGCATGCGAGTAGAAGGGAAAGGTCCACGGGCAAAGTCGGGCATGATTCTTGTACTATTTCTTTTTGGATCGATATCTTGGGCTGAACCAATCATAGAGTGGTAAAACGCTACTCTCGCAATGTAATTGATCGCATGACCCCGCGAAAAGCTCTAACGAGAATGGTTTACGTTAATTCAATTGTGACTTTTCACAGATTGTCTTCGATGAGAAATGGATTGGGCGAATAAAATCATTATTTTGGAATGGTTGAGACCAAACGTGTCATCGGGCCGGCGATGAAGTGAATGTTCAAATAAAGCACTATTGGGCTTCTTGGGATCGTTCTTCCCAAACCTAATACTTCGTTGCAAGCAAAGTTAACCGGGGAAATCACTGATGACCAAGTACTATGTGAAATCAGGCACGTTTCGGCGAGTAATCGAAGCTGACACAGACCGCAACGCTGCAATCTCAGCTGTTCAAATGGCTGTCGAGCAGGTTTTACCGATGAACAACATCAATTCTTCTGAAACAGATTCAAAAACGCCGATTGAAGCTAATCAATTTGTGATGTTGTCAGGTAAGGTGGTGATCAGCGAGTCAGGATTTGATTCTGAAAAGGTTATTGAGTTATCCACTAAGGAAGTGGTTAGTGCATGGAATCAATTCATGAACACGCTTGATCAACTGGAGAAAATGCTTGACTCGGCAGTCTGAGTTCTCAGTGTTACTTTTCGACTCGCAGTGGCAGGTACCCAGCGCTTGTTTGAAAGAATCGCTCGCGGCGTGAATTCAATTGTTTTTTTGAAGTAGCGTCGCCGAGTAGATCAGTGCTATTGGCCTGGCAGTAGCGGCAACCGATCTCAATTAGATGAAATCGAATATAGTCTGCTTTGGAAGGAGCGAGAGTTTCTTTTAAAAAAGAATTTAAGTCTTCGCGAGAAGGGCAAGAAGCCTTCGTACGTTGCCAAATACCGCCTATGGTATGCAGGCCTGCAGCTTGTTGGCTTCTTTTTACCAGTAGTCGATTTTGAAGGACATTGTCTGACTTCAGATGGTTTTCCAGTTGGGTGGACCGCTCTGGACCCAGCGTCTCATCTAGAAAAGCGATGAGTTCGGCATCGGTAAATGTCGTATCCATCGACCTGTGTTTCGTTAAGGTGGAACTGGAACGCTTGTTAATCGTCGAATCGGCTTAAGCAAAGGCAGACGTTCTGCCCTCCAAATCCAAAGCTGTTATTCAGAGCGTATCGGACTTCTGCATCGCGGGCATGATTTGGCACGTAGTCTAGGTCGCATGCGGGGTCCGGATTTTCATAATTAATGGTTGGAGGGATCACGGAATCACGCATAGCCATCAAGCAAACGATCATTTCTGTCACACCAGCTGCAGCAATAAGGTGCCCCATCATGCTTTTAGTGCTGCTAACTGGTACGTTATCGGCACGATTGCCAAAGACCTCTCGACATGCTTTTGACTCGACCTTGTCATTAACCGTGGTACTTGTCCCGTGTGCGTTGACGTAGTTGATGTCATCCGGGGTCAAATTTGCATCGGCGATTGCCATTCTCATGGCTGCGATACCACCATGGCCGTCGGGTGGTATATCTGTGATGCGATAAGCATCCGCAGTGGTTCCGTAGCCGGCTACTTCGCCGTAGATCTTTGCGTCCCTGGCCTTGGCTGATTCTAATTCTTCTAGAATCACCATCGCTGATCCTTCACCAAGCACAAAGCCATTACGAAGTCGATCGAATGGACGGCTCGCTTTGGTTGGTTCGTCGTTGCTCTCGCTCAAGGCGGTAAGCAGGTTAAATCCGGTCACACCAAAGGGGTGAATCATGCTGTGAGCTCCGCCAGCGAGCATCACATCAGCATCACCTCGTCGGATTAATTCCGTTGCTTCACCGACTGCTTGGCTGCTTGCTGCACAGGCAGTTAGGCAATTGAAATTAGGTCCCTGCGCATTGAGCATGGTTGCAATATGCGCCGCTGGCATATTTGGCTCTTGTTCCAATTCAGCGGCTGGATTGAGTAGTTCAAGGCCAGCCTGGATGAATTTGGAACCGTCATATTCTCCATTGGCAACTGCTGCAGCCATCATCTTGCTGAAGGTGGTAAAGTCCTGATTACCTTCTCCGCTTCCAAGATAAACGCCGAATCTCGTTGGATCTAAGATGCTTTCGGAAATGTTGCTGTCAGCCACGGCTTGTCTGGCGGCGCCTGCAGCAAATCTCGTATGACGTCCACGATTTACCCAGTCTTCTGACGCTTCGCCGCAGAGGGAAATATCCCAATCTTTGACTTCAGCACTGATCTGTGTGGGAAATCCAGTCGCATCAAAAAGTGTGGTTCTGCCGACTCCACTTTTACTTTCCTTGAGTCCGGACCAAACCGTTTCAGGGTCGTGACCCATCGGATTGACCATGCCAATACCAGTGACAACAACACGGCGGCGCATTGGGATTCTCTTGAAAGTAGATGAAAGTGGTATTTTCATCTCCCCGGATGAGGAGATGAGTCAGGATCATTGAGTCTCATCACGTAATGCTGGATAGTCTCCCACGGCTTTACCGTCAGAGTCTACAGCGACCGAGAAAAAGTTCATCATGCGAAGCATGGTTTTCAGATCGCCGGGTCCAAAAAGCGGCCCGTCCGTAAAACGGCCTTCTTCTAAAAACGCAAACATGAGGTCAACTTCGGCTTGAAGCTCACCATCGCAGTAACTGACCGCATTCACGGTCGCACCTAGATCTTGCACGCTATCGAGCGTCACTGTGTAGCGCAACTGGTCACCATTCCTCGCTGGTCTAAGGAAGCTAGCTTTCGCCACCTTCGCAAGCACAACCTGTTTGTCGAATTGATGGTGCTCCGCAACCAAAATTCCACCCAGTTGAGCCATGCCTTCGATGATGAGTGTCGATGGTAAGATTGGATAGTCCGGCCAATACCCGTCAACAACTTCCTCATCCATGGTGACATTTTTGAGGCCTTTTGCGCATTGACCACTGACAAACTCAGTGAACCGATCGATCCAAAACCAACGCATCTAACTTGAGCTTTTACAACGGATGGAAACGAATGTTTGCTGAACGGCTTCCCGGCAGCAGACCGAAAAACTTACTCAGTTTTACTCATGACGTAACGCACAAGATCACCAACGGTAAGAATATTACCGAAATCTTGCACGCGGGGATTTTCTGCAAATGCATCAAGATTAGCCCATGGCATGCGTGCTTTGAGTTCAGCAACTCCCTCGCTTGTGACCGTGCCATCTTGAACAAAATTACTGTCGGTCAAGATATCTTCGGGTGAAAGCTCATCCCGAGGAATTTGAATACTGAAGGCCTTTTCGAGCTTGAACACAATGTCGAGGAAGTCAATCGATTCCGCACCGAGGTCACCCACTAAGGTAGCCTCTTCGGTGACTTCATCATCGTCAACACCGAGAGCGTCGACGAGAGCTTCTTGTACCTTTTCAAAAATCTCATCTTGTGAGAGCGACATAGTTATGAGTCCTTAAATTGAGTTGTCTCGGAGTGGACGGGTTTAAAAATGTGTGCGGTGATTGAGGCGTTTCTTAGGCCACGCTCGATGGGATACTTTCAGGTTCCCCAAATTTGTCGCGAAACAGCTTTTTGGTAAGCGAAGTGACTCGCTCATCTGTTCCAAGCCATTCTGGATCGTTGCTGCGATGCCGTTCCATAACCAACCTCGCGCTAACCGTAACGCGTCCCTTTTTCGACGCAGTGGCTTTAACAGTCGCTTGATGGCCGTCGTCTTTCACAATAGTCGCTGAAATTTCGAGTGTTTCGCCGGGGGCGAGGAAGTCGCCAAATTTGACTCCCTTTGCTTCACGCAGCAGCACGACCGGGTATTCAAATGCGTCGCCTACATGCAGAAGCCAAGCGGCAGCCTGCTGTAGTGCCTCCAGCATCATTACCCCCGGCATGACGGGGAAAAGGGGAAAGTGATCTTTTAGGTATTCTTCCTCGGTTCGCAAGGTCCGTTCAGCAGTGATCTGCTTGCCCAGTTTCAGGGAGGTGATGCGGTCGAGTTGACTGTATTTCATGAGTCGGTGTTGTTCGGATAGCCAAATGTGCCCGTCACCGAGCCTAATTGAGACCCAATACAATAGAGCTCGGGAATATTTGTCTCAAGTTGGGTATTCGGGTGTTCATCACGGTTTCGCCAGTTTCCCTATGTTTTTTAGGCTCCGGTCTTTCTCTGGCGAGTGAACAATCCGCACAGGACTACTACTGAGCACCTAAAAATGGTGAAAATCTGCAAGCTCCACCTAGTTCTCACTCTCTGGGGGTTCCGTCCGGTTCCTCCGAGAAGAGTGATGTCGATGGCTGTGCTTGCTCGGATTCTTCCAGTTTTTTTGCATAAACAATCGCTAAAACGCCCGAGATGAGAAGAAAGGTTCCCAATAGGCGAAGCGGCGAAGTTTCGGTTCGAGGATTGCCAAGTAGTCCGAAATGATCCAACAGAAGAGCCGCAACCGTCTGCCCCGTCATGATTGCTGCAAACCAAGGTAGTGACCCAATTTTGGGAACCAGAATCAGAGATGTGGTAACTAGGATGACTCCGATGCTTCCCCCCGTCCAACTCCACCACGGTAGTGAAGACGGTTTGACATGGAATATGACGGGGAAATTCTTTGTAATCAGGCAAAGAACGAGAAGGGCCGCAGTGCCGGTTGCGAATGAAATCAAGGCAGCCTGGAGTGGATGGGCCACATGGCGGCCAAGGTAGCCGTTGACGCTCGGTTGGGTCCCAAGAAGACCACCTGCCAGCAGGCCAATGACCACAGCAAGAATCAAGACGCTAGCGTTCTGCACGAAAGTGATGGCCCGGTAAGGTAGTACGTTGAGCGGGGCCAGCTACTTCTGGTCCTTGATGCTTGATTTGATTTTGATCATCAACAAAGATCAATTTTGGTTTGTGGACTGTCGCACCCTCATGAGGCACCAGTGTAAAAGCCGCCAGAATCACTTTGTCACCAGGTCGTACAAGGTGTGCTGCAGCCCCATTTGCACAAATGTCGTTTGAACCAGGAATCCCAGCGATTGCGTAGGTCTCGAGTCTGGTACCGCGAGTCGTATTCCAAATGTGGACGGATTCGTATGGGATGATGCCGGAAGCTTCTAATAGCTCAGGTGGAATGGTAACACTACCTTCGTAGTCGACGTCTGCCGCGGTGACCGTCGCTCGATGGATTTTTGCAGCGAGCATTTTTCGAAGGGGTGTATTCATCGATTGGCTAAGCCAGTGCAAAGAAACGGTGCTTCTCTGAGTAATTCTTCTTGGATGGACGATTCAAATAGTCGGTTGAAAACACACCGATTTACTATTGCCAAAGTTTCTTCACTAATCACCGAGAAAAGGCTGCAGCAAATCTCTTGTCGACGGTGCTGCCATGTCAAGCTTGCCAAAGCCTCGCTCGCAACCAATTTTAACTGCAGCATCTTGGTGCTCTTTAAAATTGGTGATCAGCATTACGGGGACATGACTCAGTTCTGGATCCGCTTTAATGGCCTCTGCTACTTTGATCCCGTCACTGTAATCGCAATCTAATTTCCGATTAATCGTCACAAGATCTACATTTCTTTCACGAAGAACCGACAGGGTATCATCAAGTTCATTCGTTTGGATCACTTCAGCATGAAACGCTTGTTGTGCCAAACGTTTCATGCTCTCGAAGTCAGGCGGGCAATTGCCGCAATCGAGTAGTACCTTCGACATCTCTACGTTTCGCTTCCCTTTTCCCAACTGGAGAAAATAGTGGTATCGAGTCACGCATGACTCGCCCTCATTCTTTCTTCTCGCTGATTGAAAACAATTTATCCTTGGTGCTGATAAAGAGCGTGTCGTTGGCGGCAACTGGAGTGCTGTAGACACTGCTGCCCATGTTGATTTCATCAATGGGTTCGTTGTTCTCAGTACCAAACTCAAAGATAGCCACGTCTCCGTCCTCATCTCCGATATACACATGTCCGTTCGCGATCAGTGGACTACCCCAGCTTTGTGCAAGCATGTCATAGGTAAAATGAACGATCGCTTTGCCGTCGTCTGAACCACGAGCATCGAGGCAATGAACTAAGCCAGAGAAGTCAGCAACGTACAGGACGTTATCTTTGATCGCACAGGTGCCGATTGAACGGTGCATTTCTTCTTCAAAGTCGATCTCGCCATCGCCATTCCCGTCGTTCATGGTGTAGTGCCAAACAACTCCTGAATTCGGATTGTCGACTTCCACTTCACCGTTTTCGGGCTCGACTGCCTGAATGCGCCGATGAGGAATTGCCACCCGCTCACCGTTCTCGTCAATTTTCATTGCTAGCGTAGGAGAAATGTCACCGCGTTTATTCGGATCAATACACCACAGGTGGCCTTCACCTTCTCCGTGTTCTGGATCCTGACCCACCGCGATGTAAACCAAGCCGTTGTAGGCTACTGGAGTGGCGATCAAGTTATTACGAGTTCCTTCACCCCCCAAAATCCATTTGCTAGTTTTGGGGTTGCAGTCAAATTGCCAAAGTAGTTCGGGTTTTCCGTCTTTACCGGAGCCAGCTCTGAAGCTGTAAAGGATGCCATCTCCGCCTGCAAATAGAGCTTGTGGAACGCCCTCGAAAACTCCAATAGACGGGCTGGACCACTGGCCGTGCAGAATGTTTTTGCCGGGCGAACTGTCTGTCCAGAGGACCTCTCCCGTGTTCTTGTTCATGCAGATAAAGCTTGGTGCGGCCGGAGCAGGTAGATTCAGATGGGATTCGTCCAATCCGTTGCCCGTATTGACAAAGAGCAGGTCGCCGTAACTTGTGACGCTACAGGAGCACATGTTGTGCTGGCTGATACCCATCTCCGGACCCATCATGTCATACACCCAAATGACATCAGCGTCTTGCTTATCGTTTACACCTAAGTTCTTGAAAAAAGAAATCCTCGGTCCAAGTTGTCGTGCTGTTATGATTCGAGCGACTCCATTGAAGGTACCACTCAATTTCCAAGCCTTTCCCTCGGTAACCGTTTCAATTGTCACATCACCATTAACCGGTTCCCCTGCGGATTCCAAGAGGCCCCTCGCTTCATCGGATAACTTCCCCTCAGCAAGAGCGGCAAGTGTTGCAGCATGAGCTGCTGCGGCTGGACCGGCATTCATGAATGCGGCAACGAACGCAACTTCGTCGGTTACTGGGCCATCATCCTCTCCGTCATGGAATCCTTCCGTGTCCACACAACGGACTTCTCCGCGGTTCGTCACGAACCAAAGACGATTGCCTTCCACCAACGGCGCACAACACACACCTTGAAGTGGCCAGTCATGTACACGACCGGTAATCAGCTTTTCACTGCTGTGCTGCCAAAGGAAGTCACCAGTTTTCTCATCGAATGCGAGCAGGCAGCCGAGGTCAACCTCTGATGGGTAGCGTTTTAAATGGCCGGCACCATTATTCGTGCCGACATAGACGGTTCCGCTGGCGACTACGGGATTTCCGTAGGTTTGACTACCTAGGTTGCCATACCAGTTAATGTTGGCGGCTTTTGATTTATCCCATTCACCGGTTCGACGATCAAATTTTCCAATGTTCCACTCGGTTGGGGCGTCCTTAACTCCCGGCACGTTGTTTTTTTCGCGAGTGCCGCCCCACTGAGGCCAATCTCCTCCGGCAGACAGCACGTCCTCTGGAGTGGCGTACTCGGGTGGCTGCGTTTCCTCAGATGCTTGAGCAGCTTCGACGGGCGTCTCAATGGTATCACTCGGTCCCGAGGTTAAATTACTGTCAACGATCTTGGCTGCATCAGTCACATTGCTTGATTCAGAAACTTCGGGTTGGTATTCGCCCGTGGATAGATCGACGTTTTCTGGTGCAGGTGGTTTGCAACCACTGGCGGCCACAACAGCAAAACAACCGGCAAGAGTTGCACCGAAGAGTAGCGACCAAGCAGAGAGTTCTTTTTTCAACATGTTTCAGATGGTAGGTGAACGAGAGGGGATTTTGGTTAGACGTTCTGAGCTCTTCGGTTGGTTATCAAGGAGGAGCTTCGAAGGCAGTAAGTGAAAACGAGGGAATCAATTAAAGATCATCGACGTTGGCGGTGACCTCGATGTTGTCAAGATAAAGTTCTGCGACCTTAGCGTTTCCATACAATCCAGGGCTCGCAGAAAGATTGGGTGATTCATCGGTGGCTGTGATCGTCCACTCCTCTGGTTCTGCTTCGTCGCGAGGCCAGATTTTGCCACGTAAAATTGCTACTGCCGCGGGAGGCTCACTTTGAATATCTACGCGGAACTTCATGCGATACCACGTATTCTCTTTCCATTCAAAATCAATAGTGGAAGCGTCATTACCCAGAGAAAGTCGGTTTTGTGCCGACCATGTTCTCAATTGCAACTGCTGGCTTTCGCCCATCAGGTCAAGAACATAACCATGACTGGTTAGTCCAATGTCCGGTAATTGGTCGCTCATACGAGAGCCCCTGACGTCGGCACTGATTGTGTAGTTCTTGAGATCACTCGGTCCCATCCAGGCTCGGCTTCGTGCCCCTTTTGGAATCGTGTTGACTTTGACGAGAGCGGGAGATCCGTCAATTTCGCGAATCACGTGTCGGTAGCGTGCTCCCACCCAAGAAAGTGGTGGATCTTTGAGATCGTCAAATGTGAATTTCCACGGCAATTCCGGGACGATGCGAACACGAGTCGATCCCGAGACGGAGCCAAGTTTGGCGGTTATCGTAGATCCGGTATGCGATGCATCAACTGGAGCGGAGAATATATTATTCGAGACGGATCCAGCTCCAGCGACTTCAAAAGTAACATCACTATTCAATGCAATTTTCTGGCCAAGTGCGTTGTACGCGTTGACTTTCAATTGCAACTGTTCGCCCGGCTTTAAGATGGCTTCGGCTGGGAATACTTGAAGCTGTGTGATTTCAGCATTGCTTTCTAGGGACTCTTCTTGCCCCATTAGTTCTGCGAGTACTTCAGGGGTTTGCTGTGAATTCTCTGTTGCAACACAATAGAGCGCCGTCGTGCTTGGGAAATATAGCTTGCCATCGGCAACAATCGGTGATCCAGCAAAGTCACCATCCCGAATGCGGCCCTTACTGATTACCTCGAATCCATCCTCTGTCGGAGCTACAACAGCCCAACGCCCATTTTCACTAGTGACGTAGATTTTGCCATCCGCGTAAAGCAGTGCAGAACGCTGACGACTGCCAACGAACGCCTTTCGTTCAACAATTGTTTCTCCTGTCGAAGCATCAAAAATCCACATCTTGCAACGGTCGTCGACCACATAGAGGCGATCGTTAATCAGGATAGGTTCACTGTAGCCGCAGACGATTTCCATCTGCTTCCACAATTCTTTTGCTTGGGTTTGTTCACCTTGACCAGATACTTCGATTGCAACAACCGCACCCATCAAGTTATTGAAAGGTGCAACATTTTCTTCGCTGTGACTGGCGTAGACACGGTTACCCACCACAAGTGGCGTCGCGAAGATACCACGCAGTGAAAGATCGTAATGCCAGAGAGGTTTTCCAGTTCTTGGCTGAAATCCCCAGATCGCGCCGTCACCGGCTCCCATCACAAGTTGTCTTTGGCCATCAATTGTGACCAAGCTGGGAGCAGAGTAGGTGGTGTCGTACGGAAGATCTCGCGTACCTCTAAACCAACGAACTTCTCCCGTGAGTTTATCCATTCCGATAAGTCGATGATTTGGTTTTGCAGAATCACCCCAGTTAATAATGATTCCACTAATGATGACCAGATCTTCGTGAATGACTGGGAAATTTGTTCTGCCCCCGTAGGTGCTCAGCATGCCGAACTGTTCATGCAGCGGGCGACTCCACAAAGTCTCACCTGAAGCACCATCGATGCAGTTGAAAATATCGCAAGCACCAAGTGCGTAAACATTGCCAGTTTCTGGGTCGCCAACAACACTACTCCATCCGACCCTTTCGGCCGGAACATCAGAAAGCCATACGTTGTAACGGTTTTCCCAAAGGGTTTCTCCAGTTGTTGCATCAAGGCAAACGACTTTCTCACCCTCTCTTGCAGTACCCGATTCAGACCTTTGAATGGTGTATAGCTTTCCATTCATCACGATCGGAGTACAAGGGCCACCGATATCCTCACGTACCCATAACAAGTTGCTTCCTTCACCACCGTCTGGGTTCCAGTCATCGGGTAGTTGTGAAGCCGTAGCCGATCCATCGAATTTCGGTCCTCGCCAGTAAGGCCAATCGGCGGCGTGAATACCGTTGACACAGAAAGTAAAAACGAGGGCGCCAACAATAGCTTGCGTGTTTGCAAAAAGACGCATTTAACGATCCGAGTTGAATGAAAGGGGAGGTAGACAGTAGCGAGCTAGACTCAAACTGCCTCTAGCTTGCCTGTAGAGTTTAAGCGAATCTGTCGTCTTCCGAAATCCTCTAGAATTTCTCATCTGCGGGGTCAAATGCGGGGTTGCAGATGATTAGCACTTGCATTTCACCGATTGCTCGGTGTTTAACTCCCGGTGGTATCAGAATTGCCGTCATTGGGCTGACGGGATAATTCACACCTTCCAGTTCGATTTGCGCGTCGGGCTTGCAAGTCAGGATCACATAAATCTCGGTATGTTTGTCGTGGAAATGTGCTTTTGCGTCACGGTGGATATCGGTCAGGTGAATCGTTCCCGGGAAAGTGGATTGGTCGGCAAATGCGCGTCTGGCAAGCCCGCACGGACAATCCACCGTAGGAACTTCATTCAACCTGACGATTTGGGCTCGAGAATTGGCCATTTTGCGCAGGCTCCTAATCTAAGAACGTGTGAGTGATTCAAAAAGAGTTGACTTTTTTCGCTGATTGTGACTCCATCGAGCATGCATCAGCTCCCATGCGAAGGCATGTTTTCCCCTCCACGGGGGTGTTTTTCTGCTTGGTTGGAATCTTTAGTAAAGATTACTCCGCTTTTCCGGAGCAGTAGAGATTGCGTGATCGGCAAACTTTACCATCCGGATGAAAATCCTTCGGAACACTGTTTTTGGCGGTACTACGGGTCGATATCCATACAGACCTCAATTGGATCAAGGGCTCGTTGCCAATGTTGTCCAATTGTTGATCTCAGTATTGCGTGTTGACTGGCAGAGGATGCCAGCAACCGAGTGTTGCGGTGTTGCATTGAAAATGATTGCCGATCGATTCGGTCGGGGTTGAGAATCAATCAACTGAACGAAGTCGATCCAAACCTCTCTGGGGATTGGATTAGAGTTGAATGAAATACGTAGAGGTGTGCTCGCCGGCGACTTCGTCCGCCGACTGCACCTCTCGAAGTCATCTCAGGAAACGTCCGAGTCGTCTTTCGAACATTTTTTACACGCAGCAGCACGAATAGACCCGCCAAATTGAGAAAGGGAGACGTGGCTCCAATGAAGCGGACAATTTTAACTATGGCCTTTGTGATTGGTTGCGGAATCAGCAGCCCATCATTCGGCTTTGACCTTTTGGATCGAATGCTTGGAATCAAGTGCGGTTCAAGTTGTGATACGGTAGCTTGCGATGCTGCAGATGCCGGCAGCGAAGCTGAACCTGCTTGCGGCTGTGAAGAGCCAGCTTGCGGTTGCGAAGCGCCCGCTGCCTCCGAAGATCCTGCATGTGGATGTGAAGAGCCAGCTTGCGGGTGTGAGCCCGCTGCTGAGGGCTGCGAACCCGGATGCGATTCACCTGCAGCGAAAAACTGTGGTGGACTGCTTTCCAAGTTGTTCCCAATGCTCGAGGGTTGCGATAGCAACTGTGACGACGCAGCCGAAGACGATCCAGCTTGTGGTTGTGAGCCAGCCGCTGAAGGATGTGAAGATGCATGTGATGCAGCTTCAGGTCCTAAGTGTGGTGGTCTTCTCGCAAAGCTGTTCGCATCTTGCAGCGACAGCAGCTGTGATTCGTGCGATGCCGGTGAAGAAGCTGGTGAGCCAGCTTGCGGTTGTGAAGAGCCAGCTTGCGGTTGCGAGCCAGCAGCACCCGTAACTTCCATGAAAGCTGCACCGATCCCAGCTCCAGTGGTGGATCCAAGTGCACGAGTTTCGACCAATCGTCGCGTCATCCAAGCCAGTGCAGTTTACGTTCGCTAATTCATTAGCGTTTGTAGCTTCCCTGTAACTTCTTAGTCGCAGCGAACAAGAGGCCCGCCACGGTAACCGTTGGCGGGCCTTTTTTTTGCGCACACGATTCTCAACTCTATGATGCTGTTGCGAGCGATCGGATCAGCATTGACGTGGTTGCCGGACAATTTTTTAAATACCTCGTCAGCGTTATGACCTAGTCGATCTAATTGTCGCCGAAAGCTTTTGAATGTCTCGTACCATTTTCTTTTCTGCCGGAGAACCAAGCGGCGACCAGCACGCTGCAAAGCTAATTCAAGAATTGCGGAAAATCGACTCCGATTTTCAGTTTCGGGGGTTTGGAGGCGAGAGCATGTTATCCGCTGGCTGTGAGCTCGATGTTGATCTCACGCAGCACGCTGTGATGGGTTTTGTGGAGGTGTTGCCTAAGCTGAGGCAGTTCTTCAGGTTTGCAGATCAAGCCAGCCACATATTCAAAGAAGGAAAGACTGATGCTGTGGTGTTAGTTGATTTCCCCGGTTTTAACTGGCACATTGCAAAGGCCGCAAAAAAGCACCGCATCCCGGTTTACTACTATTGCCCTCCGCAGTTGTGGGCTTGGGGTGGTTGGCGTATCAGAAAAATGCGGCGGTGGGTCGATCACGTATTAGCCGTGCTTCCCATCGAAGAAACGTTTTTTGCATCGCATGGCATTCGCACCACTTACGTTGGGCATCCTTTTTTCGATGCAGTTTATCAGGCCGATTTGAATCTCGATTTTTTGACACAGTGCCGACGTGCTCAGCAGAAGGGAACCCGCTTGGTCGCCGTTCTCCCTGGCTCTCGTGGGCATGAAGTCCATCGCAACTGGCCAATCATGCTTCAAGCCATCCATAAAATTCATTCGAGCAATCCTCAAGTGAAGTTTCTTGTGGCGGCTTATAGAGAATCGCATGTTGAATACTGTCGTGAATATTCTGCGTCGGCCGATCAAGAATTGCCAATCGAGTTTTGGGTAGGTAAGACCAGTGAGATCATCAAGGCAAGCGAGTGTGCGATGATGGTTAGTGGTAGCGTCAGCCTAGAGTTGATGGCACGGAAAACACCGGCTGTGGTGACTTATCGCATAGGCAGAGTTTTTCATCACATCGCAAAGCACTTAGTCAATCTGGACAGTTTCACACTACCCAACCTCATGGCCGGTGAAGAAATCTACCCAGAGATGATTTCCGTCGGAGACGCCGAGCCGACCGTTGAAATGTTAGCCACTTCAATTGGGCGATTGTTGAATGATCCGACCCATATGGAATCCGTGGTGAAACAGCTTGATGAGTTGGCAAGCCGTTACGCATCTCCCGGTGCATCACGCAATGCAGCAGAGTGCATCACTCGTGATCTGAATAAAGCAATGGGCTAGAGCTACCCCGACACTGATAGGAGATAGTTACTTCACCTCGGGAATGTTTTTTCGAAAAATGTATGGTCCACGATCAAACCATTAAGCTTGGCTTGCGTAACGACTTTTACGGTTGAAGAGCGCCGTGAAGGTGCAAAAGTGCGGGAAACTAAAGCTATCGCCCAGCGCACCGACTGTGGGGGTGCTACATTTCCTAGCGGTGCTTTAATGCGTTTGTATCGGAACGCGTTGCTGAGATTAAAAGATTTATTGATTATGATCAGGATGTCGGCTTCGACAGTGAGATCGATAAGCTGGGAATTCCTCGTAATTGTTTTGTGGAGCGAATAATAGCATGGACTCATTGATACCTAAGATGAATGCAGAGGCAGGATTCGAAGTTGCAGAGTCTGATGTTGTGCCACTGCGGATCTCCGGTTATCTCTGTTTGATTCTTGGTGGCTTGAGTGTACTGGGGTTGATGGGTCGCCTTCTGATTGCTTTTTCTTTTGCGGCCATTTTGATTGGTGTTTACTCGTTGAGGAAGTACAGCGGGCCTGCTCCTTTAGGGTTGAAGCCAGCACGTTTGGGGATCTGTCTTGCCGTTGGATTTGGCGCATGTACCTTCTTCACTCCATGGTTCAAGACATTAGTCTTGTCACGTCAGGCCGAAAAATTTGCCCTGATCTATTTGGATGTCATCGCGATGGATGAGACAGAGTTCGCGATGGAATTGAATAAGGATTACGTCAATCGTATGGATCCAACGATGTCACTGGAAGAACATTACCAAGGACAGCCTCAAGCGCGTGAGAATTTTGAGCAATTCAAGTATGGTGGTGTGAATGAGATGATTAGGGAGCGTGGGCCAGGCGCTGAATGGATTTTTGATATGCCGACTCGCCTTTATACGCGGTATCGCAATCAGCACGCTGAATTAGTTATTGCCGACCCGACTGGGTCGAGCGATACCAAAATTAGCATGACTCTTGATTACTTGGTCGATTCGGAAGGCCAAGGGCAATGGCACGTATCAAACGTGCAGTCTTACCGTTCAGAGCGTTTTGTTGCACCGAATGTTCTCTGATAAAGATTCGGTCAGTGAAAATTTTTGGATCGTGATCGATAAGAAGTCAGAGCTCCACTGATGTCAATAATATGGTTTACGATCACGTGAGTTATTGATTCCGCTTTTTCTACTTTTCCTCGCACAATCCACGCGTCGCTAGTTTGTGCGACCCTAAGGAATCGCTTCCAGACTCTTGGGTGGATGATCAGGTTGGCCTGTCCACTCTCATCTTCGATGGTGACGAACGTTATTCCCTTTGCAGTTCCCGGTCTTTGTCTAAGTAAGACGAGACCGGCCAATTGGATGTATCGCCCATTGCGTGTATGAGCCAATTCACCGATCTGTTTGCATTTTTGATTCTCGACCCAGTTGCGTAGAAAGGAAATGGGGTGTCCTCTTAGGCTCAGTCCTTGCATTTGATAATCTGCCCTTACTTCTTCTTCGTCAGACATAGGGGCAATTGCGTTGGGCGTGGGAGGCTCTCCTTCAAGTTGTCGGAGCAAGGGTTGCGGTTGTTTAGAAGTTTCGTAGTCCAAGGAGTCCCATATTGCTTTTCGGCGGTCTTGTTTGAGAGAGCTGAAAAGATCAGCGTCCGCAAGTAACGAGATGGTAGCTTTTCCAAAACAGGTTCGTTCGGTGAAATTATTCATCGAAAGGAACGGCCCTCCTGCTTCTCGCTCTTCACAAATTAGTTTTGCAGTAGATTCCCTCAGTCCATTAATTGTGCAAAAACCGAATCGCACAACGGGGTCAAGCTTTTGATTGATGTTGATAGGTTTTGATGTGGGCAGTGGTGAGGGGTTTTCGAGTGTGCATTCCCAGTCACTGTGGTTTACATCTGCCGATAGGAATTTGACGCCATGCTGTTGCGCATCGGCTACCAACTGTGCGGGCGAGTAAAAACCCATTGGCTGACTGTTGAGCAGTGCTGTGCAAAATGCAGCCGGGTAGTGGCATTTAAGGTAGCAGGACGCATACACAAGCAACGCGAAGCTTGTCGCATGAGACTCGGGAAAACCGTATTCGCCAAAACCTCGAATTTGATTGAAAATATGTTCTGCAAAGGCTTGGTTCAGGCCCGACCTTTGCATTCCTTCAAGAAGCTTTATGCGAAATTTTTCAATCACGCCCGGTCTTCGCCAGGCAGCCATGGCACGTCGAAGTTGATCCGCTTCACCCGGGGTAAATCCTGCAGCCACAACGGCAAGTCGCATTGCTTGCTCTTGAAAGATCGGAACACCCAGTGTTTTCTCTAGGACTTTTTTGATTTTATCGTTCGGGTATCTCACCGATTTGGGATTTTTCCTTGCTGCTAGGTAGGGGTGAACCATATTGCCTTGGATTGGGCCCGGTCGGACAATCGCTACTTCAACAACAAGGTCATAAAAGCATGCGGGGCGGAGTCGTGGCAGCATGCTCATTTGAGCACGACTCTCTATCTGGAAGACTCCGACAGTGTCCGCCTTGCAGATCATCGCGTAGGTTCGTCGATCGTCTGGTGGGATATTTGAAAGTGTTAGCGTTCGCTCGTGGTGATCTCGAATAAGATCAAAACATCTGTGAATTGCGGACAGCATTCCCAACGCGAGGATATCCACTTTTAAAATGCCGAGTTCGTCAAGGTCGTCTTTGTTCCACTGAATGATGGTTCTTCCATCCATTGAGGCATTTTCAATAGGGCAAAGCTCACAGAGCTTTCCCTGTGTCATGACCATTCCGCCAACGTGTTGTGATAGGTGCCGAGGAAATCCAATAATTGTTTTGACGAGATAAGTAAATCGTTTGCCGATCTCTGTTTCAGGGTTGATTCCACCTCGTCGACATTGGTCTTCAAAGCTTTCATCCCGACTGCTTAGTTTTGTGATGGAATCTAGTGTGTCGCCAGACAAACCAATGGCTTTTCCTACTTCACGCACTGCGCTCCGCATTCTGTACGAAACAACGGTTGCGGTCATTCCTGCACGATCACGACCGTATTTTGCATAAAGGTATTGCAGTACTTCTTCGCGACGTTGATGTTCAAAATCGACATCAATATCCGGAGCTTCGTTACGCTCCCTGCTAATAAACCGTTCGAAAAGAACATCGGACTGACTGGGGTCAACATTTGTGATTCCCAGACAGTAACAGACGGCTGAGTTCGCGGCGGAGCCGCGACCTTGGCAGAGGATATTCTGTTGACGCGCGAAACGAACAAGATCCCAAACGGTTAGGAAATAAGATTCATACTGCAGTTCTTTGATAATCGCTAATTCATGCTTGATTAACTCAATGACCGATTGAGGGACACCGTTGGGCCATCGGCTCTGGGCACCTTCCCATGTGAGTCTTCGAAGGTGTTCTAGTTGAGTGATACCACTCGGTGCAATTTCTTCCGGATATTCATAACGAAGTTCATCGAGAGAAAAGCAGCAGCGGTGCCTAATCTCTTCGGTTCTAGCAATTGCGTCGGGATATGCTCTGTATAGATCAACGATTTCTTCTACGGTTCGCAGATGATACTGACTATTGGAAAAGCGTTCCGATGAGATGGAATCGACGCTACTGCTTTTTCTGATTGCCGTTATGCAATCGTGCAGAATCATTCGTTCAGCTGAATGGTAGTGGACATTACCCGTGGCAACCAAAGGTAATTTAATCTTGGTTGATAAATTGTTTAGCTGAACCAAACTTCCTGAGTCATCAACACTGCGATGCAGGTCGCTCAACAGATATGCACGATCACCAAAGACATCATGGATATGTGTGGACTCAAGAAAAGTTGAAGAATGTTTATTTATAAGGGAAGTGGCAGAAGACGCGATGATTCCGACCATTAAATCCTCTTGGTGCTGACACAAGTCTTTCCATGTCAGTGTGTATTGGCCCTTACCGGAACGAGTTTGGCCAAGAGAGATGAGTCGACACATTCGGCCATAACCCTGTCGGTTCATCGGCCATAGTGTGACGCGTGGCCCGTCGATTAATCGAAGCTCGGTACCAACGATAAATGGAAGATTTAATTCTTTGGCAGAGGTATGCGCACGTACCAGTCCTGCAACAGAAGCGATATCGGTTAAGGCGACTCCGGCGTATCCGAGTTCTGAGGCTGTCTCAATTAATTCGTGTGGATGAGACGCACCCCTCAAGAAGGAAAAATTGCTTTTGCAGCGAAGTTCTGTGTACTGCATCCTTATTTCGCCAAACCTCAAAGGTGAATAAATGTTCACTATATGAGAGCTTGGTGCGAACTTGCAACTGAAATCGGCGTTTTCCGGCTCGATTGATTCTGGAGAGACGATTTAACGGGATTGAGCTTGGGGACGGCTTTGGGCTAGGGGCCTCAAACTCGTCGCCAAAAACTCGGGAAGACCAAAACAAGAACACTAAATACTTCCACCCGTCCCAGCATCATTAGCCAAACGAATAGCAGTTTTGAACCTTGGCTAAATTCAGCGTAATTATTGACGGGGCCAATGACCCCGAGTCCCGGTCCAATATTGTTCAAAGTAGCTGCAACCGCACTTGCCGAATCAAGTAGTTTTTCTTCCAGCAGATCCGCTCGTGGCAGGTCGGTCGGATGGACGCTGGATACGGTTTCAATTTGTTTGTTTTCCCACAATGTGTTCGGTTCAAAGGTGATGAGTATTAACCATGAGAAAACGAACAAGGCGAGAATGATCGAGAAGTACACCACAATCGAGTGCGGCAGATTCGGTTCGTCAATCGAGCGTCCACCGATTCGCAGTGCACGAATAACACGCGGGCGATGTGATTTCTCGATTTCAAGTCTTAGGATTTTGTAAAAAAGCACATGCCGAATAACTTTCAATCCTCCCCCGGTGCTTCCAGCGCATCCGCCAATAAACATGATCAGTAGCAGGATGCCGCGTCCAAAGGCATTCCATTGATCATAGTCAGCAGTGCCATAGCCCGTGGTGGTAAGAATAGAAACAACCTGAAACAGTCCATTTCGAAAAGCTTCATCAAACGTACTGAAACCGATATCGTTCGCTCGCATCCCGAAGAAAATAACACCCGCACTGACCGCTGCGATGATCCCAATGAAGACTCGGAATTCGGTATCCCTGAATAGCTTGCGAGGTCCGCTGATCAGGGTGAGATACATCAGGGTAAAGTTGGTTCCAGCAAGCATCATGAAGACGACTGTGGTGTACTCAATGAGGGGACTTTTGAAATGTCCCAAGCTGGCGTTATAAGTGCTGAAGCCTCCCGTTGCCATCGTCCCAAATGCGTGGCATGCAGCATCAAAGAGGTTCATTCCCTCACACATGTAAATGATTGCGAGAAGAATGTTCAAGGAAACGTAAATTGAGGTAAAAACAAGAGCCGTGTGTTGCATGCGAGGCTGACTACCGTCTTTGGTTGGGCCAGGCATCTCTGCACGCATCATTGCTTTGCCAGAAGAACCTTGTCCTAGAATCGCCACAAACAAGACAATGATTCCCAGTCCACCCAGGAAATGAGTCCACGAACGCCAAAAGAGAATACATCTTGGCACAGCTTCAGCGGATTCCAAGTCAGTCAGTACTGTGGCTCCAGTGGTACTGAAGCCAGACTGTGACTCAAACATCGCCTCGATGAATGTGATTGGTTGCCCAGTCGCAATTTGCGTTTGACTTAACTTGTAAGGCAAGGCACCAAGAATGGTTGCAAGAATCCAGCTAAGTCCAACAACGGCCATGGCCTCTTTTTGATAGAGAGTGCCGGGGCGAGAACCGCGTCCAATCCATCGAAGAAACAGTCCGATAGAAATGCAAATCGCCATGCTTTGCAGAAGAGCAATCACTCCCCGCTGTTCGTTCGCAGAAAAGCCTTGACCAGACGATCCAGAGACGGCAGGAAGTGCAAAGGGTAGGCTGAAGAGCATCGATCCACCGATCAAGATGCAAATGATTCCCAACAATCGAAATAATAGCTTGTAATTCAAAGTAGATTCAATCAATGAGATGGAGCGGCACTGATTCCATCTAGTATCTGAACTTCGATCTCGACTTTCTACCCCGTCTTATCGTTTGCAACTTTAAGACGCTCCTGCCTTGCTATAACTTAATTGCGTTTTGGCTTTGAACACAGAGGGTTCAGAAGCACGCATGTTCGGAATGCGTTTATCTTTGACAGTTTGCCGCTCGTGTCGGATAGCGTAGCGTTTTGAGAAATAAATTGACATTCTCGCCTCCATTTGAAATTGGTTGTGGCCAGATGATCTTCATTGAGGGATCAGATAGCATGGAGGTAATTGCTCGGTACATAACTTTCTTGGGGACCTTGTGGTGGAAATAAAACGGTTTCGGTGCGAACTTTGTTGGATATTCACGTTTCTGTTTGGAGGTCTCGCTTTTGCTGAAGAACAGCGTTTGATTCTGCTAAGTGCGAAAGAGTCGATTCGGCATGAGTCTTTAACGCTGAACGAACACGTGCCTGCTGTGATCTCGGAGAGTTGGGATCTGCAATTGCGGACGCTCCATGGTGGTACGCAAGAGGGTGTGCAGTTGCTGAGTCTGAATAACGGAGAGCTGATTCTGACGATCGTTCTTAATCGTGGGATGAGCATTCTTAAAGTTGAGGATGCTAGGACTGGAGAAGATGTTTTCGGTTGGTATTCTCCCGTTAAAGAGGTGGTGAATCCGCAATTCATCGATTTGGAAAGTCGGGGTGGACTTGGTTGGCTGTATGGGTTCAATGAGTGGTTAGTTCGTTGCGGTCTTGAGTTTGCTGGGCATCCCGGTCGGGATGTCATGCGTTCTAACACTGGAGAAGAAAAGGAACTAGATCTGACCTTGCATGGTCGCATCGGCAACATACCGGCATCGGAGGTGCATGTTGTTTTCGATGTAAATAATCCGCGTGAATTAAAAGTAAATGCATTGATCGAGGAGCGGATGTTCTACGGTCCGCAGTTGCGGTTGGATAGCACATTGACGATCAACATAGGCGAACGTCTTTTCAAACTTGATGAAACGGTAAAGAACCTTTCAGCTAGCAAGCAAGAGTATCAGATTATTTATCACACTAACTTTGGCCGTCCACTTTTAGAGGAGGGTTCTAAAGTGGTCGTCGCAGCAAAACAGATCACCCCAATGAACGATCATGCTGCTAAGTCGCTGTCCACGTACGACACTTACAGCAAGCCCACCCAAGGGTTTACTGAACAAGTGTATCTAGTCGAGCCCTGGGCCGACGAAAACGGCCTAACCGCCTCCGTATTACACACCCGTGATCGTACACGAGGTGCCCAGATGATTTGGTCAATTGGTACGCTGCCATACTTGACGATCTGGAAAAATACTGCAGCAGAACGCGACGGATACGTTACTGGTATTGAGCCGGGGAGCGGGTATCCGTTCAATCGAAGAATTGAACGTCATTTCGGTCGAGTTCCGGTATTAGGTGCCGGTGAGTCAAGAACATTCAGCATTTCATTTGAATCTCTTGACGATGAGAATTCAGTCAAAAACGCATTGCAAAATGTAGGCCGCATTCAGGATGGCCGTGAGACTGTCCGAAACACAGCAGCTCCGAAATTGCCAGACTTCGAATAAATCAGTTTTGTGAATAAATTGGCACTTACTTTGCTCATTCGTGGTTGCGTTAGCGGTAGGTCGATCTTCCCCAGATCGATCGGCGCCGACTTTATGATCTCACGAGACGCTGCTGGAGGCGGTAGCGTCTCGTGTTCCTAATTATTAGAAACACGGTACGTTCAACTAAGGTTGCAACTTGGCTTACGCGTTTTGTCATGTTGAACTGATCTGTACTATTTTGCTGTACTATTTTGCTGTAGTAGTTTGCAACAACCATCGCTTTTGCTTGAGACGTTTCATCGTCCTTTTAGATTGAAGACCAAGGAGAAGTGAGTTCATGTGTGGTCGGTATTGCCTGTATTCCAGTGTTTCAGACTGGGGTCAAATGTACTTTCCTCGATGGCACGATGATCAGCATGGCAACTGGCAAATAGAACGATTTAATATCGCACCATCACAAAACGCGACTGTGTGTTTGGCCGGTCGTAACACCGGTACGATTAAAGTTAGACAGATGCGATGGGGATTCAATGTTCAAAATGGAAGCGGTAAGCGGTCAATGTTGACCAATGCGAGGGCGGAAACCATCGGGAAAAAAGTCGCATTTGCAGATGCTTTCAGGTACCGGCGATGTTTAATTCCAGCAGATGGTTTCTATGAGTGGAAAAGCTTTGGCTCCAAGAAGCAGCCTTATTACTTTTCATTTGCAGAGCAGAATGTTTTTGCAATGGCAGCGATATGGGAAGAGCCACTTGGTTCGCAGAGAGATCCGAATGAAGATTTGCGATTTTGTATCCTGACTACTTCGGCTAATGAACAAGTTTCCGGAGTTCACCATCGTATGCCAGTTATTCTCGATCCAGCTTATTATCAAAACTGGCTGTGTCCGCGGACAACTGATGGCGTTAGCATCCACGGATTACTTCAGCCACTACAGGCGCGGACACTGCAACGCTGGCCAGTCTCTACATTGGTCAATCGGGTAACGTCAGACAGTCCTGCGTGCATTCAAGAAATAGACAGTCCGGCTAGATTGGCTACGAGGCAGGGATTCCTTTTCTAAACACCTAGTAGCTTTACTTTTCCTAATCGATAAATTTTATCTCTTCCAATTTCTTTTCCTAGGCTTGTTATCTGTCGGATTTTTCTCACTGGGTTGATGCATTGTCTGCCAATCAAATACTTCGGTGTGGATCTTTCTGCCTCCTTGCTCGATATCCAAAATGAACACGAAGTTCTCTTGTTATCTGCAGGTGATGCTCGGATGCGTCAGGCACTTTCTATTGCACTCTTTCTTTGTCTCACCTTTTTACCGAGGGTTGGCAGGACGCAGACAACTATTTCCCAAAGGCCGCTTGATATTACGGTTGGAAACGGTCTTTGGGGAGTCTTTCTTCCCGAGTATGAACTTGGCCTCGATTCAGTCGATGGGATAGCGTTATTCGATGACGGCCAGTTTTTCGGCTATCAAGGCGATTTCAAAATCAACCGTCGGTTTTTGCATACAAGAACCAATGTAGAAGCCAGAGCCTTCTACGGCTTTTCCGAATCCAGCAAATCAAATCTAGTGGATTCTCTGTCCTTGGAGGACTTCGGAGAGGTACCGCAATCACCCTTTGAAAATGGATCAGCGAGCCTTGCTTCGGGACTTGATCACTATGGTTATGATCTGGGTTTGAGGGATACTTGGAAGACTCGCTGGGGCGGTCTCTCGGCAGGTTGCTTGTTTAGTTATATGGTGTTTGATCAAGATTACGAGGCATCATTCAATAACGAACAGTTCCTGCGCGAAGAATTGGACTCTAAGTTCATTGGGGGAAAGGCTGTCTTTGGATGGGACGGTTTTCTCCATGAGAGTCCCGCTTTTTTTGACCTTGCTCTAGGGTTTTACCAGCTTCGGGCGGACTACAGCGGTGAGATGACTCGGACGGGTGATCGTGACGAAAGCTACCGCTATACAAACCCAATGACAATCGATGCTAATTTCACATTACATCACGAGGTACGGAAGGTTCGGTTGTCATCAACCGTCGGAATTACTCATCTTGGAGAGATGCCTCTTATTAGTCGTGCCGGTGGCGAATTTGCCACAATCGAGTTTGAAGATGGGCTTTTGATTAAACTGATGTTCGAAGTCTTGTTGTAGCTCAATCGTGTTCGTGTTGCTTCACCGTGCGAATACGATCTGAACCTGTTTGGATAGACGCAAAAAGCGATCCAATGCATCGGGTAGATTCTATGGATTCTCTTCGTGTTCTTCGATTTCTTCTGCTCGCGGTCACGCTCTCGTACCAATTCCCATTCCTTGAGATCCGGGCCGAAGAGAAGCTTTATTGGGAAGGGCGTAAAGTTCAGCTTTCTCAACATTTGAATCTTCCTGAAGTGCCTTTTGACTACGCTGATCAGAAGGTTCCGCAGCACGTTAGATCGCATCAATTAGCGTTCGATAATGAGCCAAGCACGAACAAGATCACGAATCATGGTGCGACGCTGGGGCGGGTTTTATTCTATGAAAAGGGTTTGTCGGTTAATGGAGAAATCTCATGTAGTTCATGCCACGTGCAGCGTTACGCGTTTTCTGACCCAAGAAAAAAGAGTTCTGGTTACAAAGGTCAATTGGGAAGCCGCAACTCAATGGCTTTAGTGAACCTACGGTTTAATCCAAGTGGGCGTTTCTTTTGGGATGAGCGTGCTGAATCGCTGGAATCGCAGGTGCTCATGCCGATTGTTGATGATAATGAAATGGGGCATTCTTTGGGTGATGTAGAGCGATTCTTGCAAACGGATCCATTGTATCTTGAGTTGTTTTCGTCCGCTTTTGGCGATCCGGCAATCACTCGGCAGCGCATCGCGATGGCATTGGCGCAGTTTTTACGGTCGATGATTTCTTTTAATTCTCGATACGATCACGGACTAGCACTTGCCGGTGATGTAACGCAACCATTTCCAAATTACACAGAACAAGAAAATATCGGGAAAACGGAGTTCTTTGGTCGCGGTCGTTGTGCGGAATGTCATCTTCCTCAGTTGCCTCAGGGTGGGCGAAGTTCACAACAGCATGCATTCTTTCAACTCTTGAATCCAATGGTGAATGGCGTGGATTCTGATACGCCTGAGGCGGACGAGGGTGTCTACGTTGTGACGAAGAGAATTCAGGACGTCGGTAGGTTCAAAGCATCGAGTTTGAGGAACATCGAATTAACGGCACCCTACATGCACGACGGTCGATTTCAAACTCTTGATCAAGTGCTAGAGCATTACAATTGGAGTGTGAAGCCGCACCCTAATTTGGACCCGCGTCTAAAAGATTTTTCAGCCAATGGTATGGCAATGCCTGAGGTGCAGAAGGTTGCGCTGGCCGCGTTTTTGCGCACTCTGACGGATCTTCAATTCATTCATGATCCGAGGTTCTCGGATCCGTTCGTCGTTAAAGATGAATACTCATCAGAGAGGGATTCTAATGACTGATTCCTCCTTTGATCGATATGCAACCGAGTACGACGATGCGTTGCAGACAGGGTTGTCAGTAAGTGGTGAAGCCAGTGATTTTTTTTCCTTGTCACGAGTCCGGTGGCTTAGGGAGATCTTGACTCGGCGAGAAAAAAACGTATCCGCCATTTTAGATTTTGGATGTGGAGTGGGGGCGACCGCCAAGCACTTTCTGGATGAGTTCGCGCCGCGCGTTTATCAAGGAGTGGACACTTCAGCCGCTTCGATTGATGTTGCTAGGCAAGGTTACCTCTCCATGGAAGAAAGTGGTTCTGATGTCCGTTTTGATTGCCTGCGCGACACGGATTTGCTACCGCAATATGATCTCGTTTACTGCAACGGCGTCTTCCACCATATTGAGGTAGAGAAGCGATTAGAGGCTATGCGTTTTGTCGCTGGCTCTTTGCGACCAGGGGGAGTTTTTGCGTTTTGGGAAAATAATCCGTATAGCTTGCCTGCTAGGTACGTCATGAGTCGAATTCCATTTGATCATGACGCGGTGATGGTCTGGCCTGGGCAGGCAAGAGATTTGATTCAAAAGGTTGGGTTAGAGGTTGTCAGAACCGATTATTGTTTCATTTTCCCTGCCGCTTTAAGTTCGTTGCGGTGGACCGAACAACTGTTGTGCAAAGTTCCCTTGGGCGCGCAATACTTGGTTGTGTCAGTCAAAGGTAGCTGACTTTAATTCCAATCGTGTTGGTTCAGGGTTGTTGGTCTCGATCCAATGTTCGATAGCCAATTGCTTCTGCAATATGCTGCTCTGTGATTTCCGATTTGCCTTCTAGGTCCGCAATGGTTCGTGATAGACGTATGATTTTATCGTGCGCCCTAGCAGACAAGCCTAAGGTTTCGACACTGTGCCGCAATAGTTGACGGCAGTGCTTATTGAGTTTGCAGTAATGGCGAATCTGCGGCGAAGTCATTTGAGAATTGTAGCGAGTGCTTGTTTCGCGGAATCGGTCGATTTGTATTTTACGCGCGGTGCTCACTGAGCGACGCATGGACTCACTACTTAATCCTTCTGTCTGAACTACTTCGAGTTCATCATAGGTCACAGCGGGGACGTCAATTTGAACGTCGATGCGATCGAGAAGCGGCCCAGAGATACGGCCGATGTAATTTTGAATCTGATGGGGCGTGCAATGACATGTTTTTCTTTCGTCGCTTCTATAGCCACACGGACATGGGTTCGCAGCAGCGATTAGCATGAAGTCAGCTGGAAACTGGGTGGAACGGAGTGCTCGTGAGATTGTTACCGAGTGCTCTTCTAGAGGCTGCCGCATGACTTCGAGCGTCTTTCGATTGAATTCAGGAATTTCGTCGAGAAAGAGAACTCCGTGGTGTGCCTTGCTGATTTCGCCCGGTGCAGGTGGATTTCCACCACCGACTAGACCGGCATTGCTAATGGTGTGGTGTGGGCTGCGAAATGGCCGAGTTGCCAGCAATGGTTGATTGATGGGCAGTTGTCCTAGGACACTGTAGATTCTTGTGGTCTCAATCGATTCACACGCCTGCAAGGCCGGTAGGATCGTTGGCATCCTTTTGGCGAGCATCGTTTTTCCGGAACCGGGAGGCCCGAGCATCAGCAGGTTATGGAATCCGGCGGCGGCAATGATCATCGCACGCTTTGCTGATTCTTGGCCGCGAACGTCAGAGTAAT
>JAKMEW010000349.1 GCA_022425745.1 Rubripirellula sp. | reverse complement strand
GACTGGAGCGGTTCCGATCCGACTCAGTCGCGCCACCAGCAACCGAAGGAATGAAAAGAAGTACCAAACCATTGGCTATTCAATTGCTCTGATCATTGCATTCATTCTTTTTCGCGGACTATCGAGTGTTTTCATTGTTGCCCTGGCTCCAACGTTTGGTGTCTTTTGGACACTCGGCCTACTCCATATCTTGGGGTACGACGACAACCCCTTCAATTCGGTCATCGTGCCTGTTCTTCTCTGCATGGTTGGTTTCACCGACGGCGTGCACATGATGGTCCAGATTCGCAAAAATCGAGCCGCTGGACTTTCCTCGCGAGATGCTGCAAGACAAGCGATACGAGAGGTCGGGCTTGCTTGCTGGCTAACTTCACTCACCACTGCCATTGGATTCGCCTCGCTAACACTTGCTCATCATGAGATCGTGAGAGAATTTGGCTACTGCTGCATGATCGGTGTCCTGATGACGTTCATTGCCGTGATCACCATCATCCCGCTAGCCTGCGCAACCCGACTCGGAAAAAATGTGCATCACGGATACGGCAAGAACCTCGTCGATCAAAATCTTAGTAAGATCTCAATCGTGATCGACTTTGTGCTGGAGAGGTCCAGAGGCATCACCGTTATGGCAGTGGTGACGACCGCTATCCTTGCCCTCCTTACGCTACAACTAAAACCTGACGAACGGTTAACCAGCAGCCTTGAATCTGGCAGCGAAGCAGCTAGGGCATTGGCGCACCTAGATCGAGCACTCGGCGGCATGGAAACTGCGCAAGTCGACATTCGCTGGCATAGCGATCTCGCAGACAACGCTCCTGAGATCGGAGAGGTCATCAAGCAAGTCGACCAAATCCTCTCCAGCGAACCGATGATCGGAAACCCTCTCTCGCTCCACAATCTAATCAGATCGTTGCCGGGCGAAGGGGAATTAAGCGATCGCATGTCGATGATCGAACTGCTGCCCCCGCCACTAAAACGAGCCTACTACCAACCCGAGTCTCGGTACAGCAAAGTTGGATTCCGCATTCAGGATCTTGGAATTGCGAGCTACGGCCCAGTATTCCAACGAATCAACGACGAGCTAGATCTCCTAGAAACAGAACACCCCAACTTCCGTCTTAAGATAGCTGGAAATGCGATCTGGAGATGGGAGAACCTCTACCAGATTGTTGTCGACCTGGCCTACAGCCTGGGCACGGCAAGCATCATTATCTTTGGGGTCCTGACAGTCGTCTACCGATCCGTCCGACTCGGGTTGATTTCAATCATTCCTAACCTCTTCCCTCTCGCCTCCACGGGGTTTCTACTTTGGGCGGTAGGACAAAACCTTGAAATCGTGAGTGTCTGTGCCTTCACCGTTTGCCTCGGGATCGCGGTTGATGACACAATCCACTTCCTGACTCGTTACCGCGAAGAGCAGAAACGTTCACAAGATGCGAGGGAGGTGATCCGCAACTCCTTTATTGGAGTCGGCACGGCGCTGATCATGACAACCGTTGTCCTGGTGATTGGATTCAGTACAGCACTCATCAGTGACTCGCGAGATCACCGCATTTTTGCGATGATGGGCATTCTGACAATTAGCACCGCTTTACTTGGAGACCTTCTTTTCCTACCGGCATTGCTTCTAAAGTTTGGCCCCAGAAGCAAGTCAAAAGTGTCTCGATGAAAAGACATCCGGCAACGAAACTAAAATCTGCGACTGCAGTAAAACAACTGGACAACCCGCTGTCGCGATCTAACAGACTGTGACCTAGCCGACCGAACCCGCACCAGCTAATCAGATTTGACTTATTAGATAGCGTGAATCGATAAAACATCATGTGGCGAGCCGAAATCAAATCGTTAAACCTTGAGCAAGTGATGCGACTGGCCCAAGCAATGGTCACGCAACTTCCAAAGAAACTAACCTTAGGAATCACAGGTACACTCGGTGCTGGCAAGACAACGCTGGTTCAGTTCATCGCCGAGGCGGCCGGAATCGAAAAAGAATCGGTAACCAGCCCAACCTTCACGCTCCTTCAATCGCACTACGGAAGCATCAAACTGCATCACATGGATGCTTACCGAATCAACGATGAGGACGAATTTCTGGAACTTGGAGTCGAGGAACTCTTTGACGACAACGCATGGACACTGATCGAATGGGCGGATCGTGTTCGCGATGTGATGCCACCCGACACACTTTGGATGCATCTTTCACCATGTGATGAATCTAACCACCGGCACATTGAGTTCACATC
>JAKMEW010000208.1 GCA_022425745.1 Rubripirellula sp. | reverse complement strand
CCATGTATCATTCGATACCTGAACCGCGTTCGTGGGCTTGCGTACCAGCGAGAGTCCTTGTGTTAGGTACTTAATCCCTCTAACGCATTCAGGAAGAATCCCCCGTTTTTAGGAAAGAGAGAGAACTCGTGTCGCAAGTTGAAACCGACCGCCTTCCCTACAAGGTTAAAGATATCACCCTCGCTGAGTTCGGTCGCAAAGAGATCGAACTGGCCGAGAATGAAATGCCAGGCCTGATGGCACTTCGTGCGAAGTACGGCCAGCAAAAACCGCTCGCCGGTGCCCGAATCGCTGGCTGTCTTCACATGACGATTCAAACTGCCGTTCTCATTGAAACGCTTGTTGAACTCGGAGCAGAAGTGACTTGGAGTAGCTGCAACATTTTCAGCACCCAAGACCACGCTGCCGCAGCGATCGCCGCTGCAGGTATTCCGGTTTACGCTTGGAAAGGCGAAACCGAAGAAGAGTTCGACTGGTGCATTGAGCAAACCCTGCATTTCCCATCAGGCAAGAAGCTCAACATGATCCTTGATGACGGGGGCGATCTCACCGCCATGGTGCATGACCGGTTCCCAGAGCTTTTGACTGATATTCACGGTATCAGCGAAGAGACAACCGCTGGGATCCATCGCTTGGAAGTCTTGAACAACTCTGGGCGATTGGCCGTTCCTTCGATCAACGTCAACGACAGCGCAACGAAGAGCAAGTTTGACAACCTCTACGGCTGTCGCGAATCGCTCGCTGACGGTGTCAAACGAGCCACCGACGTCATGCTTGCCGGTAAGGTTGCCGTCGTTTGCGGCTACGGTGACGTGGGCAAGGGTTGCGCAGCGAGCTTGAAAAGCTACGGATGCCGAGTCATTGTCACCGAAATCGACCCCATCAACGCCCTTCAGGCGGCAATGGAAGGTTACGAAGTCGTCACAATGGAAGAGGCTTGCAAAGAAGGCCGACTCTTTGTCACCACCACCGGAAACAAGGACATCATTCTTGGCAACCACATGGTCGAGATGGCCAACGATGCGATTCTATGCAACATCGGGCACTTTGACACTGAAATTGATGTCGCATGGCTTGAGGCTCAAGTTGCTGAAGGCAAAGCCACCAAGAGTGAGATCAAAGCTGCCGATATCGGTGCCGTCGACCGGTATACGTTCAACGACTCCGGACGCAGCGTGATCATCCTCGCGAAGGGTCGCCTCGTGAACCTTGGATGTGCGACCGGCCACCCAAGTTTTGTGATGAGCACCTCGTTCACCAATCAAGTGCTCGCACAAATGGAGCTTTGGGTTAATCGCGAGAACGATACCTACGAGACCAAAGTCTACATGCTTCCTAAGCATCTCGACGAGGAAGTAGCCAGACTGCACCTCAGTCAACTTGGCGTCAAACTTACCACCCTGACTCAGGAACAAGCCGATTACATTGGTGTCCCAGTGGCAGGCCCGTACAAGCCAGATCACTACCGCTACTAATCAACTTCTGAGGACGCGTTGCCTCCGCTAGAAGCGTCACCTGAAAATTGAAAAGCCCGAGAGACTGAACTCTCGGGCTTTTTTTATGCAACGATCAAACCACGTAGCAACTCAGAGACAATTCACACGCGTGAAACACACATTCACCGACATCACCACTCCGCGCCGTCGGCAAATTAACCTACGATCTTTAGCCTGTTTCGATTGATAGCACCACTTTTTCACCCATGCGATTCCATGCCCAATACCGCCCCGTTCGCTGCTCTTCGATACAACCTTGAACACATTGGCTCACTGTCTGATGTAATCGCTCCTCCGTATGACGTAATCGACCCCGATTTCCAAGACCAACTCTACAAGAGGCACCCTGCGAACTGCATTCGCGTGATCCTTAATCGAGTAGAACCTGGAGACAGCGGAGACGAACGTTACGAGCGAGCGGCAGGATTCGTGCGACAATGGATCGAGGAAGGCGTTCTCTACCGTGAGGATCAACCCGCCTACTACGTCTACCATCAGCAGTTTGAAATCGACGGAACGACCTTCAATCGAAGAGGCTTCATGGCTCGGGTCCGCATCCAACCCTTCGGCGAAGGCAATATTTACCCGCACGAAGAGACCCACCCGAAGGCGAAGGTTGATCGCCTGAAGCTGACCAATGCGACACAGCAAAACAACAGCCAGATTTTCGGGCTCTACCCCGACCCGGAGAACACTGCCATCGAGAAGCTCGATGCTGCGTGCGCAGGATTGACGCCTGTTGAAGCCACCGACCACCTCGGCGTCAAGCATACCCTGTGGACCGTCACCGACCCGCAGGTCATTCAAGAAGTTGCCGCGATCATGGAAGACAAGCCAATGTTCGTTGCCGATGGCCACCACCGTTACGAGACAGCCTCTAATTACAAGGCCCAGCTCGAGGAAGAACTTGGCCCATTACCGGAAGACCATCCCGCTAACTTTGTGATGACCATGCTTGTCGGCATGAGCGATCCAGGAATGATCGTTCTTCCGACACATCGCCTGCTTCGGGGCACACCAAAATTCTCATCCTCCGAAATCATTGAGAAGCTCGGTGCTGCGTTCAATTGCAAGACCCTAGAAAGCGGTATCGACGCCGCCACCCAAGCGTGGGCGGCAATGGAAACGGCTGACCGCCAGGAAGTGGTTGCTCTCTACGGTGTTGAGGACGACACCTGGGTGCTGGCCGAAGCGACAGAATCCGCTGCCGCAAAGATGCATGATCTAGCTGCAAGCCAAAGCGAACAATGGCGAGGCCTCGGTGTGAGCCTCCTACACCGCCTTGTCATCGACACGCTATTAGGCTGCGAAGGCCACCCAAAACCGACTTACGTCCACGAAGTGTCCGAAGTGATTGAGGGGATTCGTGGCGAAGGAAGCCAGGCTGAAAGTGACAGTGACGAGCCCTACACGCTCGCTGCCCTGGTCATGCCCGCGAAGCTTGAACACGTTGAAGCGATCAGCCTCCACAAAGAGCGAATGCCCGCGAAGAGTACGTACTTTTATCCCAAATTGCTCAGCGGACTGACCTTCAATCCGTTGCGTTAAAGTCGCCTGTTGCATCGCCGAAACCAGTCATCACGGCCGCAGAGATCTGCGGCCGTTTCCTTTGTGCACATGAATGGCAAAAAAACCGACACCCACCGGTGGCAAATCCGGGCAAAGGCAACTTCCCCACAACCTCTACTGTCAAGGCCAGTTTCTTGTGAAACCAGTATTGTTTCACCCTCTTAAAATCGCCTAACATTCCCAAAAGTTGGCCAATCAAGGGATTAGGCAGACCGCTACCCAGACAACTGAGTGCACCCGTGGGACGGATTCTTTGCGTGGTAAACCAGAAAGGCGGAGTTGGGAAGACAACCACTTCCGTCAACCTGAGCGCTGCGTTGGCGATCGCTGGAAAGAAAACGCTCCTCCTCGACATGGATCC
>JAKMEW010000321.1 GCA_022425745.1 Rubripirellula sp. | reverse complement strand
GTCAGGCATAACAGTGGGAGTGAATCTCGAAACATACAAATGACTTCAAGGAGATGATGAGTTTTCAAACACAACAGGAAGGGATCTGGCCGTGCCAAACAGCAAGGATGTTCGCATTGGACAAGAGCAAACGTAAGCCATGAATCAGGGCAACATCTGGAATACTGCTGACTTACGTAAGCAGTCGGGAAAGCCAGCAAACCTTTGCTTTGCTACTTAAATCAAATTCCAAATTCGGGTTTCGCTCGCTCGCGGAGCTTTCAGTTTTGACTTCCCAACAGATCAACGTATCGTCGATGAACGGCATCTAGGTCGGGCGTTTGCCCGTGTAGCAATATTCCGTACTGTAATCTCAAACCCTCTTCTCCTGAAACTTCGGTACGGCTCTTGGAGCCCTTTTTCATTGCCTGGCGGCCGAAAGGATTTGCAGCGATCAAGCCGTAGTTCCTCGCATGCATCCAACTCCCTCGGAAGTTTTCTGGGTGACACAAGATTGTCATGCCAATTCTTTCCTCCCCAATCATTCCGCTATAGTCACACCACTTAGATGTTTGGCTCCAAACTTGATCAGCTCCCTGTCGACCTTCCGAGTCAGTAATCTGGCCGCTCTTTAACTCTGTAAGCTCGGTGGCGACGCGGATACCCAAACCCATTTCTTCCTGGTCACCAAAATAGAAAAGATTGCCTTCAGGAGACGAGAACGTTGAATCCAATTGAAGGAGATAACCTTCCTCTAAAACTCGGATTGCGCAACGAAAGTCCTCGAAACAGACCACGCTTCCATCAGTTCGTTGATATGCCTTGCGTTGTATGAATGACCCAATCCCTGAACCTCCGGTTGGCGCTTGGGTAAATCCCTTGTGAACCACCCGCCCTTTGTTACGCCAAAAATCTTCGCCGTCCAAATCACCGAAAGCCAGCCATATTCCCGGATGCATGTCAGCGTGGTCTTGTCGGTCACCTTTTTCAGGTGGAAAGTTTCGAGTGATCTGAGTTCCACTAGGCGATTTGACGTGAGCAAAGAATGGACGCTTTACCTTGTCATGCTGATAAATGTAGGTAGCAATTTTGTTTTTTCCGGCGTGAATCTGCAAAGCTTTGCCATCGTCGTGAAATGTAATCGGTGCAGTGGTATTGGGTGGTGACGCTGCGTGGACTGTCGCGTGCCTTGCAGTCGAGTCCGTGGTGACAAGCGTTGGATCGGAGCTAACCGGACTCTTATTTGCCGCGAAGGAGCTTAGCGACCGCAGCAACTGAGGGTTCTTGCCCGCATCCACGATGAAACGAATTAGGTCGGCCACCTGCTGAGGACTAAGCTGCTTTGCCAAGCCATCAGGCATGACCGAAACTTGTTGACGTTTTCGTAGCTCAATCGATTCCCGCGGAATCACAATGACTTTGCCATCGGCCTGCACCAGCTCAACATTCAAACCGCTTTCCTGCTTGATGAATCCTTGAAACACTTGGCCCTCGTTGGTCAAAACGCTGACCAAATGAAAACCCTCCATGATCACAGCGCTGGGATCGAGGATCGATTCCGCAATCGTCTCTGGTGCGGCTCGCGTTCCCATATTGGAGAGATTAGGAGCAAACGCGTTTCCCCAATCGCCCAATCGGTGACACTTAGCACAATCGGATTGTTCAAAAAACAACCGTGCACCCCGGTGAAAGCTAGCCGACGGCAACTTTTGCAGCGACTGCTCGATCGTCGTCGCTACGTCGCGAGGCTGCAACGGTGCCGGTTTGATGATGGTGACATATTGTGATCGTGCCTTGGTGACGCCATCGAGTGTGTTGCCGCCCAGTCGAACCTTCCCGTGTGTGAATCGTTTCGCGAATAACTGATAACTTGTATCTCGGGTGCGTGCCCGCAGGGAGGTTGCATCAAACTCCCTCAACCAATTGGGTTTTTCTGTAATTCTCTCATCATGAGCGACATAAACGTCCGCGTCTGAATCAAGTTCAAATGACAAGAACGAGTCGCCAGTGGATCCAACATCAGAATCTCCATTGAGCGATTCGATGATAGTGTGACCAATGACCTCGCTTGGCAGCGACTGCCACCTGTATTGGCGGTTTCCATAAGCGCGGCTGCCAATGGCGATCGTCGTGGCTTTGTAAGGCTGGTCATTCGTCGTCTTTATATTCGCAACGTCCATCGGAATCGTGGGGACATCTGGTGCATCGAGATTTCCATCAAGCTCTGCAGAGGTAAGGGACGCATAGCTGCGACAAAGCACAGGTCCCATTTTTTGACGCCCACGAAACAACGAAGCCGATACCACGTCGGACGCTTGAATTGAAAACGGTTCGGCATATTTAATTCCAGACGTATCCGTCGGCTCACTGCCATCCCTTGTGTACCGCACATGCAATCCTTCTGGTACGTCTCCCATCAAGATTTCAACTTGCACGCTGTCTGCTTCCTGTGAACTCTTTCGTTGGATTTGCAGTACGGGCGTTTGGCTCGTTCCCACCTTCGACACGAAAGATGATGCGATCTCGGCAACCCTTGGATCGGGATCAAGTCGCAAGGGAAGCACTTCATCGCCGCTTAGCTCAGCCAATTCCAAAAGATTCAAAAGCGCTGCTAAGCGCTGACCACTGGAACTACTTGAAAGCTTCGTTCGCAACGACTTCGGATCCGCAATTTTTCCTAACGCCATCCGGGCCGCATAGAAGACGGCACGATCAGATTCTGAATCGATTAGATTCCATAATGATTCTGCATCCTCAACATCCTGACGCTCGCGGATGGCCTGAGCAGCCGCAAACCGAATTCGCGGATGTTCGTCGCCTAAGGCATCACGTACGGCAAATGGCAATCGAGAATGACTAACACGTGCCCGCCGCCCAAGTACTCGGACCGCCTGAATTCGGTCAGCAACTCTCAAACCTTCTCGCGTCAGACGGCTGGAAAAGAACTGGTCGATCGATTCATCTTCTATGCCGATCTGTCCAAGCGTCCATGCGAGCCACGTCGCCGCTCCAGTTGGCAGATTATCGCGCCGCAACATCTCGATGATCTCATCTTGAACTTCTACTCCACGACGCACAAGTTCATTCTGCGCGTTAGTTCGGCGGACGGGTAACGCATGGTGGTGAAGGTCCACAAGTAATTCATCAGCCGTCCACACGGAATAGGGTCGGTCGTACTTTTCCGACTTTTTGATTGGTGCACTGTCGCCATAGCTAATGCGATACACTCGGCCTTTGTCGACCTGCTTTCCGTCTTCCATTGCAGCGCCGTATCCATGTCCCCAACTCAGTACCCACAGTGCACCATCGGGGCCAAACTCAATATCCGTTGGATCAAACAGAACACCCTGACTCGAGCCCATCGTTCGCCCGCTTGGTGCCTTGGCAAAAATCTCGGGCTTGTCCATGTTTCTCATCATTCCGCCATCCCATTTTGGGCGGTATAGAAAAATGTTGCGTCCCAACCAATCGGCGCAAAAGAATGCGTCTCGGTAGCTAGCCGGAAACCGCGGTGATGCTCCGTACACAACGCCGGTTCCTGAACCATGAAATACAGGGCCACATATAGGAACTGTCGGAACGTGATCATCGCCTGTCCAATGCGGACTCCATGCGTGGCCCCAGCCAAAGTGAGCATCAAGAAAGGGAGTCAGAACTCGATCGCCACCATCTTGGTCTTGATCCGTTCCAACCCAGTTGAATTCAGCATCAAAGTTCATGTCCCATGTATTGCGCATGCCGCGACTGAAAATCTCCAGTTGAGTGCCATCAGGTCGACATCGCAGAACGCCACCTTCGGTACCCCAATCATCAGACGGATTGTGGTAACCGTGTCGATACGTCTCAGGTGAAAACACCTCTGGTTCCGGTTGAACCGGAGCATTCTTTGGTAGTTCCATTCCCCACAGGTCAAAGAACGGCGATGGTGCCACAAACCTTTCGGGACTATCGCCGCGACCGTAGCCCTTTGAATTTCCCTTGCTCATGTAGAGCCAACCATCGGGAGCAAAACAAAGCCCGTGTAAGGCGTGCTCTAGGTTTCCAAGTCCGCCATAGACACGTCGGTACTCATCAGCGACATCGTCACCATCAACATCACGTACGACCGTCAAGTCGGGGGCATTAGCGATCCATAGTTGGTCACCATACCAAGCCATACCCTGAATACTGTTGAAGTCCTCGGCAAATATCTTGGTGTGATCAGCACGGCCATCTTGATCTGCATCGATCAGCAATGTAACTCGATCCGTTGGAGAATCCGGTTTAGGCTTGCGATATTGTGGACCTTGTCCAATGAACAGTCGTCCTTGAGCATCGAACGCCATCGCGCATGGGTTCCGCACGAGCGGTTCTTTCGCATAAACCGTCACCTTGAAACCAGAGGGAACCTGCGGCAATCCGGCAGTCTCCGTCTCCGCTGCAATCAGCCGCGACGCACAGAAAATGATTGTCAATAAGAAAATACGATTCATGTTTAGGCCTAAATCAAAATCTGAAGTCTCTCGTTGGTTGCTAATACAGTGGGTTTTCAAGCCTCATGCAACCAACAATTCGTTCCCAGGTTCCATTTCTATGAAACCGTCCAAACGAAGGTACCAATGATCCCGCCAACCAACAGCCATACAGTGACAAATCCAACCACCGAAGTCCTTGAAGGCATTGGTATTTCCAAACCGCCCGCGGTTAGCAACATCGGTCGATCAACGGTTGGGGCATTCACCGGAAGTGTGCACGGCAGCAACAACTCCTCCCCCGTTTGAACTGGTGTGCGAGTTAGCTGATAAAAACGATTTAGCTTAGTCGGATCGACCGCAGGTGTCACAAGACTGACCACAATGCCAACAAGTGAAGCCACAGAGCTATAGCAGAGAATTTGCCACGGCAAATAAACAACAGTCTTTTCGCCTTCCGTCCAAAGCAATCGAAGTGATTCTGCGGCAGGCATCTCGCTCAACCAACTGATGAACCATGGCTGAGTCGTCACCCACCACACGGCGAAACCTGTCAGAGTAGTTGCCCATGCTCCGGAGACGGTCATTCCCCTCCAGAAAAGACCAATCCAAAAGACAAGTCCCATCATTGGGGCAACCATGAACCATATCTCCAACGCCTTAATCACGCTCGGCACCCAGAATGCAAAGACAACACCGCCCGCAACGACCACAACTGAAGCCAGTCGCCCGACCAAAATGCAGTGGCGACTGGAAACATCTGTTCGCAGCGGCTTGTAGATATTCTCCGTGAATAAGGCAGCGCTACTGATCATGAACGAGTCGCAAGAACTCATGACTCCGGCCAACAATGCTGCTAAAAATAAGCCTAGCAGACCGGGCGTCAGCCGAGGCAAGAAGGTGTGAGCGACTTCGCCGTAAATTCCGTCGGCTGTGCGTTTGAGCGAATCTGTGTCGAGAAGCGAAATGTCGTTTCCGTTTTGGATATACCAAGCAACGGCTGCGATCGCCGTGAGCGACCAAGCCGCGGTGCAAAGACGCTTGATTAGATTTCCCCCGACGATACCAACTCGCCCCTCCCATTCCGTCTTACCTGCTGCGCAAACTCCCATGATGAATGGCTGAGCCACGATACCCACCAAGGCTTGAAAAGACATCATCACAACGAAGAATAGGGAGACTTTTCCAGGTGCGACCAGTGACAGCATCGCATCATTGCTAATCGTTTCTTGCACACCACTCATCCCACCAACTTCTGACAAGATGAATGGCAAGAGCATGAAGGAAAAGACGATCGTCAGAATGCCCTGAATGTAATCCGTGACGATTGCGGCGGCCAAACCACCAGCTGCGCCGTAGATCACGAACATTAATGTGACCGCGATGATCGCAACATTAGCATCGATCAGGCCACCTGTTCCTGCGTCGACCAGAGCCCCAGCGCCTTTGAGCATCAGGCCGATCTTGATGCACATGCTGGCGATTCCGACGATGGCGAAGAGTACCGCAACGCTCCGGTCGTAGCGCAATTCGTAAACGTCAGCGGTGGTGATTGCACGAAACCGCCTAAAAATTGGAGCAATGAGCCAATAGAACGGTGTGACAAACAGCCAGAGCCATTGATACCAAATTCCGCTTAGACCGGTGCGAAACGTGGCCGAAGAAACCGTCACTGCCTGATCAGAGGCGGTTCCCGTACCGAAGGCATGCATCATCATCATGCCCTTGCCGAACTTGCGGGGCATGAAGAAATCATCGATTCCTTTTAAGCGTCGCCCCATCCAAACTCCCATCATGGTGATGCCAATCAAATAGAGCACGACCACCAATCCATCAAGCAGATGCAGGCCCGTAGCGATGGCGAGAGGTAATGTCATTTCCGATAGCATCTACAAATCTTCCGTTTGTGGATATCGAAATGCTTCAATGACCGCACTGTTGTCTGCATCACCAAAGCCCAACACCTCAGCCCTTTCAAGAAGACCTTGATGAGCTTCACTCAGTGGCGTCTTGGCTCCCGAACGCTCGGCCTCGGCAAGGATCAGCCGCACGTCTTTGAGGTGTTGAGAGAGTCTGGCCTGAAGTTGATAGTCTCTTTCCACCATCCGCCTTCCTTTGGTTTCCATCACACCCGACTCAGCTGGCGTTCGTCTCAGGATCTCCAAGGTCAACTCTTGATTGAATCCGAGCGATTCAGCGAACACCAACCCTTCCGCCAGCACTGCTCGATGCAGCCCAAGTACAAGATTGTGAACCAACTTGAACCGCGAAGCTGTTCCAACAGGTCCCAGATGGAAATGCTTTGATGTAATTGCTGCCAGAAACGGTTGCACTTTTGCCACAAGCTCCGCGTCCCCACCTAACAACAAAGCAACCTCCCCTGCGGTGACTTGAGCGCTCGATCCGGCGACCGTCGCTTCGAGATAAGACAATCCGAGTTCAGCAAGCGATTGACCGATGGAAATCATCTTCTGCGGATCGCCAGTCGTTGTATCTATAATAATTTGGCTTGGCTTGAAGTCGTTGCGAAGCTGTTGGATTAGAGAAAGGACGACGTCACTAGTTGGCAGAGCAAAAAAAACCACATCGCAGGTCTGAACCACTTCCGCCGCGCTATCGCCAGCTATCCCGCCGCACTGGATCAACGCCTCTAGCTGTTCCTCACTAGAGTCGAATCCATGGACTCTGAGTCCACGCTCCATGAATCGGTTCGCAAGACTAGAGCCTAATAAACCAACGCCAATTAGCCCAACAGAGTTCGTGTTCATGACTCTTTATACTGACGGCCGGACGAAGTCGCCTGTAGCGTGTTAACCGCCACTCCGGATGAATTTGAATCGCTGATGTTGCGCACTATAACATAGTTCGTGGTGATCAATATTCTCCGCCAGAAAGGTAATGCGGATCAAACCATGGATGCACGCGTCGGCCAATAAATGAATAAATTGAACGAAGCCGAAAATCGACACTCGACCACCCGCGGAGAAGCGGTTAACACCATGAACCAACGCATTGAGGGATTTGTTAAGAAGTTCTGTGGATACCCCATGAGTCGGTTGAAATTCTTGGCAATGTGCCTGTTTTTTGTCTCTCTCGCAGATACAACGGTTGCTCGGACTTCAGCTTCTACAGATCCAGAGCGTCCGAACATTCTGTTCATTGCAATTGACGATCTGCGCCCGGCATTAGGCTGCTATGGTGACACTCTCGCCAAGTCACCTAATATCGATCAATTCGCGAAGACCGCAAGACAATTCAATCGGGCCTATGTTCAACAATCGGTCTGCGGTCCCTCGCGAACGGCTGTGTTCACCGGACTCTTGCCGGATCACACTCAAGTCTGGCACAACCGCAATCGCTTTCGAGAAACGCTACCAGATCATATTACGCTGCCACAGCTTTTTAAGCAGAACGGTTACCGCACTCTCGGTTTTGGAAAAGTCTTCAGCGGTAATGAAATGGAACTCGATCCAATTTCGTGGTCGGCTCCTGAAACCCTGCGACAAAAAGGGTGGAAAAATTATCTGCTACCTCACAATCACGGCAAGGAAAAAAAGCAAGCAGCTTACGAAGTCGCTGATGTTGCAGATGATGCTTATCCCGATGGCAAACTCGCGGATCTGGCCGTGAAGACGCTTCAGGATTTAAAGAAAGACGGAGAGCCGTTCTTCTTGACAGTCGGTTTCTTCAAGCCACACTTGCCTTTCAACGCCCCTCAAAAGTATTGGGATCTGCATGACCGATCGGCATTTGCACTTCCGCAACATCTACGCGAACCAGTAAAGCTGTCTCCCGAGATTGCTCTACACTCTCATCGTGAATTAGGTGGTTATGTGGGCGTACCGAAAAATGAGGATCTTAACGCGGAGCAGAGTCAAATTCTAAGATATGGATACTATGCGTGTGTTAGCTATATCGATGCACAAGTCGGCAAAGTGCTTGATGCATTGAAACGACTTGAGCTGGAGCAGAATACGATTGTTGTCATCTGGGGAGACCATGGATTTACCCTCGGTGAAACGAATCGTTGGTGCAAAGCAACAAACTTTGAAATCGATACTCGAGTGCCATTGTTGATTCGCACACCTGACCTTAACAATGCTGGTGTTGCGACGGACTCGTTGATAGAGATGATCGACCTGTATCCAACGCTAGCCGCAGTCGCTGGATTGGAGGTATCGGAAAACCTTGACGGCCGCAGTTTCTTAACGTTACTCCAAGATCCAAACTCACCCGGCCGCGACATGGTTTTGAGCCAGTTCAATCGACCGTGGACAAGTACGAAACCCGAGTCGATGGGCTAGTCGATTCGAACACAAAGTGCTCGCTACACCCGATGGATTGATTGGCAATCGCGTAAGACACACGCTGAAGAACTCTACGATTATTCCAAACCCCAAGCCGCCACTCCGCACGCCGGACACCTGATCGAACAAAAGAATCTCGCCACGATTCAATCAGATCTACTGGAACGCATGAGAAAGCAAATGGATGAGCTTTTCGTTTCACGACTCAAGGTTCCAACTAACTGATCGGTTGGGTCTACGCCCAACCTACGCTGGATCGTTTCGGTCAGGCCCAGAAAAAGAGAACGTTATGAATTGCAGATTTACACTGTTCATCACCGCAGTAGTCGCACCGATGGTCTTTCTTCCTGCAGCTGACCCAACACCAAAACGGATCGGCAACTCGCTCATGCTTTCCGGTGACTGGGTGCCGAACGATCCACATCAGATCGACTACCAAAAGTTACCGCGCGTGCCTTCTCGTCATGTCGTTATCAGTGACGTTAAAGCAATCAACGGGGTAAACCAGCACAATTACCTCGCCTTTCACAATGGACGCTTTTTTGTGATGTGGAGTGATGGCCCTGGAGTTGAGGATCGCGTTGGACAACGAGTCAAGTTCGCGACTAGCGGTGACGGTTTAAAGTGGTCCGAGTCACATTATCTAACACCTGAACCACCGGGCTCCGGCCTTCATTCGCCTTACTACGGCACCCGAACAGAAAAAGGAATGCGTTGGATCTCGCGAGGTTTCTGGCAACGAGAGGGTGAGCTTCTTGCCCTCTGCTCACTCGACGAAGCCGCTGGTTTCTTTGGTCCGAGCCTGCAGCTGCGCGCATTCCGTTGGACCAATTCCACCTGGGAAGATGCCGGTCTGGTTGCTGATAATGCGATCAACAACTTCCCACCCAAGAAGATCGCCACTGGCAGCTGGATGATGTCGCGTCGCACCTTTGACTACAAGAAGACAGGTGTTCAGTTTCTTCTGGGTGGTGTCAAAGCAATTGAAGACTGGACGTCCTCTCCAGTGCTAGGCACCAACGATGAGCTAAGCGCGGAAGAACCTCTTTGGTGGTCACTTCCCGATGGCCGGATTATCGCATTATTTCGTGACAATCGAGGTAGCAAGTTTCTCTACCGATCCGTCTCCAAAGATCAAGGAGCCAGCTGGACCACGCCCGTCCGAACTAACTTTCCTGATGCCACATCAAAACTATTTGGCTTTCGACTTTCCGATGGCCGCTATGTCCTGATCTCAAACAGCAATCCGCGCGCTCGTGATCCGCTCACGATCGCCATCAGCGAAGACGGTCTGGTCTTCAACAAACTAGCCTGGCTTGTGGGAGGACGACACATCGATTACCCGCATGCACTTGAACACGATGGTCATCTCCTCGTCGCTTTTGCAGGAGGAAAACAATCAATCGAAATTCTGAAAATTGAATTGTCTGCACTTGCTGACATCAGCATGCCAGAATCGGTGCAAGCGGATCAACCACTGTCGCCGATCAGGGCTAAGCGGGCGAGGAAAGAACACTGGATCGATCTTGGGGACGAAGGACGAACACTTTATGCCAACGCGGACTTAGTCGTTCCTGAGCTCGGTAAGCTTGCCACCTTCTCATTGGCCACAGCCAGCGGTGAAAAAAGGGTTGTTCTGGCAGTAGACAAAAAAGGTCATCTTACCGCCGAACTCTATGGGGAGATGGTGATTGGTCCGAAACTGGAAGCCAGTCGTCGTCATTCTCTGCTAATTCGCCTACACAGTCATCGTGATCTACCCGACGAACTGTTCGTTGCGTTGGAGGATCCGAGGAAAGACTCTACCGAACCAACGAACTGGACGTTGTCCAACACGATGGGCAGCAGTAACGCCAATCTATCCCGTGTCATACTGTATGCTGATTCTCAAGGATTCACGAACGTCCGTGTCGCTACGACTCGCGAAGCTTTAGCAACAGCAAAAGCCGTCACTGGAGACGGCAATCCGCTCATCAAGAGTAAGCCATGAACCTGGTTAAGTCTTTTCTCATCGCAATGTGCCTGTTTATCTCAGGCACTGTTTTTGCTGCCACCCAACCAAATATCCTGCTGATCGTTTCAGAGGATAACGGTCCAGAGTTGGGCTGCTATGGTGATCCGTTCGCCAAAACTCCGCATCTCGATCAGTTGGCAGGGGAGGGCATACTTTTCCGCCAGGCCTTTGTGCCTCAGGCCGGTTGCAGCCAGTCCCGAGCTAGTTTTCTGACTGGGTTGTATCCGCATCAGAATGGTCAAATTGGACTCGCGACTTGGGGCTTTCGCATGTACCAAGCGGACACTCCTAATCTACCGCGCCGTTTGAAGAAAGCTGGCTATCGGACTGGCATCATTGGAAAACTGCACATCAACCCCGCTTCCGCTTTTCCATTCGATATGCACGAAATCACGGGTGCAAACTTCCAACGGAACCAGCTAGGTGATTACACGAAGCATGCCATGGAGTTCATGAACGCGACTGACGAACCATTCTTTCTGAGCGTGAACTATCCCGACGCGCACGCGCCGTGGATCGCACAGGTTGACGGTCTTCCCAAGAATCCACAAACCTCCAGCGACGTACAGGTGCTGGATTACATGGGCATCGATTCGCCAGAATTTCGTGGGATGGTGGCAAACCATTACAACTGCATGAGTCGCCTCGATTCCCTCGTAGGTGATCTGCTGGAGGCTCTTAATCAATCAGGAAAAGCAGATGACACCATTGTGATCTACATTGGTGATCATGGAGCAGACATGCTTCGCGGCAAGCGGACATGCTATGAAGGCGGCTTGCGCATACCGATGCTAATGCGATGGCCGAAACACATAGTCCCTCAGGTGCGCGATGAATTGGTATCGACGCTGGACCTGATGCCGACGTTGCTTGCTGCGTCAGGAGCCGAAAGAGTATCAGGACTACCGGGAGCCGAACTTCAGCCCTTGTTTCAGCCGGGCTCCGCGAAGTGGCGCACCCACTTTTTTGCCGAATATCACACACATGCTGCTGCTCCAAATTACTTTCCGCAGCGAAGCGTTCGTGGTCAACGGTACAAACTGATCGAGAGCCTGCTACCCAACACAATTCACCCTGACTACGACATCACCATTGAGAAGCTGCATGCGAGCTACCGCGAGATGAATGATGGCGAAAATTTGGATCTGAATGCGGTGATCGCCGATTCGTCCCCGGATGTGAAAGCCGCCTATTCGTTGATGCGACAACCAACCCGCTATCAAGTTTATGATTTGCAAGAAGATCCTTACGAGTTTCGCAACCTGGCCGATGACCCTGAATATGCGACCGTTTTTACAGAGCTGCGGAAGCGACTCGATCGATGGCGTCACGAAACCAACGACCCTCTACTTGACGCAAAGAAGCTCCGCATGCTGACGCAGGAAGTCCGTTCAGTGAAAAAAAAATCAGACGGCAAGAAGTACGGCTGGAAATACCCTGAATACCTAATGGAATCATTCGATAAACAACAATGATGGCTTCGCCATCGCAAGATGTGGCCGAAAGCGATTGAGGCTGAGTTGGGAGCGATCAGAGAAAACTAGAAAATCGCACGTTAGATTCTTTAAGGATCGGTAGCAGGCAGGTTAGAGGTAGACATGGAAAAAGAACCTGAACTGCAAAATGAGAACCCTGATCCGCACGAGACTTTCTTGCGTTTGTGGATGCAACATGAGCCGGAATTGCGAGCTTTTGTACGAGCATGCTGCCCGAGGGCACAGGAGGTGGATGACGTCATGCAGGAGGTCAGCATCGCGGCACTCAGGAAGTTCTCGACGCTTGATGACCATTCAGCGTTTGGCGCTTGGGCGTGTCTGATTTCCCGTTATGAATTACTTTCGGCTCGACGGCGGTTCGCTAGGGATCGATTGGTGCTGGCAGAAGACATTGTTGAACTCATCACGGATGAGGGAGCTCAGGAATTGCCTTTGCGTCAGCGGCAGTTGCGAGCCCTCGATCAGTGCATCAACAAGCTACCGCCTGAGCGTCGCAAATTGGCACTGGCTGCGTACGCCAAGGGTACAACCATTCGCGAGCTAGCTTCGCAGCTTAAGCGAACCGAAGGCTCGCTGTATCAACTCCTCTCACGTATTCGTAAGGAACTGTATCACTGCATGCAAAGTACGCTTCCGGGAACTGAGGCATGAACGACGACCAACTCAATCTACTGCATCGATATCTAGATGGCGTCATCACTCCTAAAGAGCTGGAGTCCTTGGAGAATCTGTTGCGGAGCAGCGCGAACGCACGGTCTACGTTACGGTCGCTGGCGACAATTGACGCGAAGTGGCAACAGCTTGGGACCGAGAATGTAGTAGACGGAGCTAGCGACCGCGTGATCACTTCGCGTGTGACCAAAAGATCAATTCCGTTGTGGTTTACCTTTAGCACGATCGCTGCATCGATGATTTTCGGCGTGTTCGGATGGTTTCGCGTCCCGGAACGTAGCGTTGGCCAAATCCAGCAAGGCATTGCCAGGATCATACGGATCGAAGGCGATTGCACGACTGGAGAAAACCGCAATGTTGTAGACGGGACAGAACTTTTCGCTGGCGAAAAAATCAAAATGCAGCGTGGGTTGATCGAATTGGCGTTTCGCGAAACCGGGGTGCATGTCGTCGCGACAGCTCCTCTTAGGATGATGCTTAACAGTGATCAGCAAGTGTCGCTTGATGAAGGACAGGTCAAGTTGGTCGTCCCACCCCAGGGTGTAGGATTTGTTGTCGATACCCCTCAGCGGAAGTTTGTTGATCTAGGAACCAGTTTTGTTGTCACAGCAGGTGCGAAGGGATCTGAGGTTCTGGTTCTCGATGGGCAGATCTCAGTCGATGATCATGAAGGCAGATCTGCGGAGTTGATGCACGAAGGTGAATTTGCCAGATTTGATAGCGATGGCAAACTCAAGAAACGAACGCCGACTCGACTATCACAGACATTGCCAGAACTGTCGCTTGCGGTAACACAACCGAGCGAAGGATCAATCCGCGGCGTCATCCTTGGCCATAACACGGTTACAAAAGATCGACTCGCTGATGATGTGATTGGTCGTGAGCTATTGCCGCTGATTCAATCGGCTTTCAAGAGTCATTGGAGCCTTGAATCCTTGCAGCAAGGCAAACCACTCTGTTTCCGCGGCATTGCGGGAGCGTTTCACGAGTTTCCCAACCGAACAGGTCTTACACCATACTCTCGTGAAGGTGGATGGATGGTATGGTATCACGGAAAAGTTGTGCCACCCAAAGCGGGACGCTATCGATTCTGGGGCTATGCAGATAATCACCTGTTGGTTGCGATCAATGGAAAACCGGTCTTTGAAGGATCACGGCGTGATTCGTCGTTCAAGCAGTTAGGTATTGAACGCACTGACAACCCTGCATTGCCATGTCTGATCGCCCGTGCCGGATTCGCTTCCAGCGACTGGATCGAGATGGGGAGTGATTCCGTCCAACTCGATATTCTGTTTGGGGAAGTCGGCGGTAACATTACTTCTGGTCTTCTGCTAGTCGAGCGAGAAGGAGACGCGTATGAAGAGACGATTTGGGGTCAACCCAAGTGGCCGCTGTTTCTTACCCAAGCCCCAAGCAACAAAGAGACTGCCGAGTTCAGAAATTTGGCTGATTATTTAGAGCAGAAAACAATGGGATCGTTTTCTGTTTCGGATGAAGCAATATGGAAGGTAACAGAGTAGGTCGCACTCAACATCGGGACGAATCGGATGCAATACTTGCTGAACAAGCGCCCTCATCTATTTGGATTCAAAGGCCGTGTTAGGTCCCAATTCACCCGGCACTCGGTTCCTAAAGTGCATCGAATGAATAACTGAAGAAATCAAGATGAATTCGGTCGGTTAGAATACGACCATGAAATAATTCGATACGCTGACGTCCCGCGACAAGATCTTCGATAAGTTCTCAAATTTCAATGTTAGATTTCTTGATGGTTGGCAGCGCTCATTAGGACTTCTGCAAATAGCAAACTAAATAATCCACATGAAAAATTTTCTTACCGCACTCATCTTCTTACTTTTAAGCTGCTCCTTCGCGGTCGCCGAATCGGATACACCGCCCAACGTCGTTTTGATTCTCTCCGACGACCAAGGCTATACCGATTACGGATTCATGGGGCATCCGGAAATCGAGACTCCGAACCTCGATCAACTTGCCAGAGAAAGTGCGTTGTTCCGGCGAGGGTATGTTCCAACCGCCTTATGCCGGCCGTCTCTGATGACTCTGGTCACTGGCCTCTACTCGCATCAGAACATGACCACCGGAAACGATCCGGCTAATACTCCTGCGAATCAGACCCACGCAAGGAGAGCGGGCAAAGATGCTAGGGAATTACTGATCTCCCATATCGACAAGACCGGATCGCTTCCGAAGTGGCTAGCAGAACGTGGCTACGTCAGCCATCAGAGTGGTAAGTGGTGGGAAGGTTCTTATCGACGAGGAGGATTTACCGAGGGCATGACAGCGGGTTTTCCTGAACCTCGCGGCCGGCACGGCGATGCCGGTCTCAAGATCGGACGTGAGGGTATGGCTCCAATCTTCGATTTCATTGATCGCTCCGTAGAAGACAATAAGCCGTTCTTTGTCTGGTACGCACCGTTTATGCCGCATACACCACACACTCCTCCTGCACGACTGCTGGAAAAGTACAAGGCGAAAGGAGTCCACGAACGAATCGCAAAATACTACGCGATGTGTGAATGGTTTGATGAAACCTGCGGAGCACTGATTGACCACATCGACAACTCGGGGATCAAAGATAACACGCTGGTCCTATATGTCTGCGACAACGGTTGGATCCAAACCGAACAAGGCAGCTACGCCCCTCGATCCAAACGCAGCCCGAATGAGCACGGCACACGTACGCCAATCATGTTTCGCTGGCCGGGTACGATTCCGGCCGCAGACCGCCCTGAACTCTGTTCATCAATCGATTTCGTGCCGACTGTTTTGGCGGCTGCCGGAGCAACTGGCCCGCACGACTTTCCCGGACTTAACCTTCTGTCGGAACTGAAATCAGGTAAATCAATCCAACGCGAAACTTTGTTCGGAG
>JAKMEW010000318.1 GCA_022425745.1 Rubripirellula sp. | reverse complement strand
GAGCGTTGGGAGCAATCTTGGAAGGGTAAGACCGAAATGACTTTGGATGATGGTCGGACCGGCCTCTCTTTGAGAAGAGCTTGGGCTCCCTACTTCGTGATTGCTTTGCTGCTGGTGATTACCCGACTGCCGATTTTGCCGATCGGTGAATGGTTAAAAGGGATTCAGGTGCCGATGGATCCGGAGCCTTGGAAGGGTGTCTTTGGCACGTCGGTTGACATCAAGTCGATTTCGTTTCTTTACCTGCCTGGTACCGTCTTTATTGTCGCTAGCGTGCTCGCATTTTGGCTACACCGCATGACGGCACCGTCGATCATGGCCGCGTTTGAGCGATCAGGGAGGATGTTATTTGGTGCTTCGACCGCACTCATTTTCTCAGTGCCAATGGTGCAGGTGTTCATTCATTCCGAGGGTGGAGCTTCTGGTTTGGATTCCATGCCGAATTATCTTGCTGGCGTCGTGGCAAAGAGCACAGGCTCGGTCTGGCCGGCTTTTGCTTCTTTGATCGGCGGGGTTGGTGCTTTCGTTGCGGGATCGAACACCATCAGCAACATGATGTTTTCACAGTTCCAGTTTTCGGTGGCTCAGCAGATTGGGGTCGACCCACTGTGGGGTGTAGCTCTTCAAGCGGTCGGTGGTGCAGCGGGGAATGTTATCTGTGTGCATAACGTGGTTTCAGCGTGCGCCGTGGTTGGCTTCATTGGCCGAGAGGGCGAAGTGATTCGCGTGACCGCTCTGATGTTTGTCTACTACATCGTGATGGCGGCGTTTCTTGGCCTATTCGTCACCTAAAGGATGCTCTGGTCCTAAACCATGCTTTGGGCCTAAGCGATGTGCTGGCTTTGACTTTGAGGGTGTTAGGCTGACGATCTGCGTGGGCATCCTCTCTGCAGTGGTTTTCAGCGACCTTGGATCGTGTTCAAATACCGACTCAACTGAGGCTCCGCAGTGAGATTGAAGGATCGCGGATGCCGGCAAATCGTTGAATTCCTCAGTGTAACCATCCAACGCAAAACGTTATGACCATTCCTGCTGAATTGAACCCCCGTGAGCGACTTCTGATGGGACCCGGTCCGAGCACGGTTCCTCATCGCGTTCTTCGAGCAATGGGGGCATCAACCCTCGGGCACTTGGACCCACAATACATCCAGTACATGGATGAAACGTGCGAGATGCTGCGGGAGATTTTTCAGACATCTAATCCGCTTACCTTTCCCGTCTCGGGAACGGGAATGGCTGGCATGGAAACCGTTGTGGTCAATTTGATTGAACCGGGCGATGAGGTCATCGTCTGCATCAATGGTGTCTTTGGCGGTAGGATGAAAGATAACATGGAACGAGCGGGTGCAACGGTGCATACGGTCGAAGTACCTTGGGGGGAAACCTTCACCGATGAGTCGATTGAGCAGGCCGTCACAGAGCATCCTCAGGCAAAGCTCGTTGGCATCGTGCACGCAGAGACGTCAACCGGTGCACTGCAGGAGCTAGCGGGTATCTCTGAAGTCGTGCATCGTGCTGGCATGCTACTTGCAGTTGATACGGTGACCAGCTTGGGTGGTCATCCCGTGAAGGTGGATGAATGGAAAGTGGATGCGGTCTATTCGGGAACACAAAAATGTTTGTCATGTCCTCCGGGACTTTCACCCGTTTCCTTTTCTCCTTTGGCAATTGAGAAAATGGAGCAGCGGAAAACCAAAGTGCAAAGTTGGTATCTCGATGTCTCCATGCTAAAGAATTATTACCTCGGTAGCGGTGGCAGGGCGTACCATCACACCGCACCGATCAACATGGTTTACGCACTGCGTGAATCGTTGCGGATTGTGTTGCAGGAAGGACTCGAGGCGAGGTTTGAACGGCATCGTGAGATGCATCAGTTGCTACGTTCCGGATTGGAGAGTCTGGGACTTTGTTACATTCCGAAACATTCGCTACACACGCTGAATTGTGTGGCGGTGCCAGATGGAATTGATGAGGCGGCAATTCGTTCTCGCTTGCTCAATGAGTACGACATCGAGATCGGTGGTGGGCTCGGAGTCTTTGCGGGTAAAGCATGGCGAATCGGTTTGATGGGGCACAGCGCCACACGCCGCAACGTCGAAACGTTAATCGCTGCTCTCAAAGATTGCCTCGGATAACTTCGGATAACTTCGGATAACTTCGG
>JAKMEW010000297.1 GCA_022425745.1 Rubripirellula sp. | reverse complement strand
GTCGACGATATGGGGTATGGAGATGCCGGTTGTTACAACCCAGAATCCAAGATTCCCACACCAAATTTTGATTCGTTAGCTCGAAATGGGATGCGTTTTACTGACGCGCACGCCCCTGGGCCATTATGTCACTTGTCTCGGTACGGACTCTTGACAGGTCGTTATCCATTCAGAGCGGACGTGCGGAAATGGCCGCGGCAGGCCGTGATTGAACCGAGCCAAACCACCCTCGCGACCATGCTTCGTGACGCTGGATACACAACATCGATGGTTGGTAAGTGGCATCTTGGATTTAATGAAAACGGCTATGATCAGCCATTGCCTGGTGGCCCTGTTGACTGCGGGTTTGAAACGTTTTTCGGTATTCGTGCATCAACAGACATCCCGCCCTACTTCTACATTCGCAATCACCTCGCCGTCTCTCCACCCACAAATCGGATCGAGGAAAACAAAACTGAGGGATGGTCACCGATTCAAGGAAAGTTTTGGCGGGCTGGAGGGATAGCTCCCAATTTGAAATTGGATGAGGTGCTTCCTCGGTTCACGGATGAGGCGGTTCAGATCATCAATAGACAGACTAAATCTGGAAGCGATCAGCCTTTCTTTCTTTATCTTGCTTATCCCGCCCCCCACACACCATGGCTTCCTTCGGAAAGCTTTGTTGGATCAACAAAAGTTGGACTCTACGGCGATTTCATGTCCATGGTCGACCACATGGTTGGTCGAGTCCTCGGAGCATTGGAGGCGAATGGTGTTACTGATGAGACTCTAGTAATCGTCACTTCTGATAATGGTCCGGTTTGGTACGCGGAAGATTCGCAGCGATTTGCCCACGATAGCGTTGGTGGGCTACGAGGGATGAAAGCGGATGCTTGGGAGGGTGGTCACCGTATGCCATTTCTTGTGCGTTGGCCAGGACGCGTTGAAGCCAACACGGTGAGCACACAGTTGATTTGCTTTACAGATGTGCTGGCAACACTTGCAGATCTGGTGGGCGTGACTCTTGATGGACAAGCTGCACCCGACAGTTTTAGCTTTCTAGATACCCTGCTTGAAAAAGATACGCCATCCAATCGCGGGTCGCTCGTGATGCAAACGGGAAGCGGACTGTGGACCGTTCGAAAGGGGCCGTGGAAACTGATCATGGGGCTTGGCTCGGGAGGATTTTCAAAGCCTTCCCGAATTAAACCGACACCTAATGATCCAAAGGGGCAGTTGTACAACCTTTCAGAGGATCAGTCAGAAACGAATAATCTGTATCTTCAGGAAACTCGCAAGGTAACTGAATTGACAGCAGAGCTTGAAAAAATTCGTTCCGCATCAGTCACAAGGTTAATGGATTGATGCCGCACGTGTCAGTGATAGCAGGACATGGATTTCATCACTGTTAGTCGCGGGTGATGACTGCAGACATCCACGCTTGCAGTCTCGGGGCCTCCTAAAAGACCAGGTTGAACGGAACGCTTAATCTTGGTCGTACTTCGTGAAGATCATCCGCCCGGCGTTCGTTTGAAGAGTGCTTGTCACTCGGACTTCAAGTTGTTGGCCGATGTTGTTTCTAGCACCTTCTACAACTACCATGGTTCCATCGTCTAGATAACCAATGCCCTGCTCTGCACCCTCGCCCGCTTTCACTACTTTGATCTTGAACGTCTCGTCGGGTAGGAAACTTGGACGAAGTGAATTGCTGATTTCATTCAAGTTAATGACGGGGACGTTGTGCAGTTTAGCGACCTTGTTGAGATTGTAGTCCCCGGTGACAACTTTGCCTTCAAGGTGTTTTGCGAGTAGGACAAGTTTAAGATCAACCGTTTGGCCAGCAAGTTCCGGGAGATCTCGATCAAAAATCGTTAGATCAATTTTCTCGTCCGATCGCATTTGGTTCAGAATGTCTAAGCCTCTTCGCCCCCGAGTGCGTCGCATTTTATCGCTACTGTCTGCGATCGCTTGCAATTCGGTCAGCGCGAATCGCGGCATGATCAATTGATTGTCGAATACCTCCGTGGCCACCAAGTCAGCGATCCGGCCATCAATCACGACACTTGTGTCCAGAATCAACGGTTTAAAACCCTTGACTTCTCTCACAAACTCAACGTACGGAATAAGAAAGCGAAAGTCGTCTTTTGTTTGCAAAAGCACGCTTGTGCAGAGATAGCAAAGTACCAAACCAATCAGTAGTTGGATGATTCCCGCGTTAAATGATTGGGCAAGGAGGGGCGCTAATGCGATTGATAGGACGTAGGTGAGCAGAACACCAATGAGAACCCCAAAGTAGAGCGATGAAATCGTGTCGATTTTTTTCTTTGGTGCATAGATGTCACCGATTACCACGAGTACCGCAGCACCCATGATGCTCGAAAACACTATCCAAGGTACGGTTGTGGAGGTGTCAGAGAGGGACGCATTGATGATTGCCGAGACACCGCCGGCGCACATTAGAAAAATACAGCGAAGAATAATAAGGGCCATAGCGATTTGACCAAGGTGGGATCAGTGGAGTGCGGCAAACTGAATCCCAGCTTGCACGCTACGTTATCACCATTTACAGATGATATCTCACATCGTCATTTAAGTTTAAGCTAGCCAATCGCATCGCTACAGTGGCGAACACCCGCAAAACGTCGTTGTTGCAGACAATCTTCATCAAGAATGAAGGTTTGTGCTGAAGAAAGTCTGTTTCTTACCTTGGATATGCACCCGAATCGCATCGATCGCGGCTGGCTGGAATCAACGGCCGAGCACGCTGTTCCGCCTTTCCCTTCGTATGACAACGATGCAAAACCTATCGCTGAGGTGTAACATCCGCCGTCGTAAAAGAGTCCTGCACGGTTGTGCGGACGATCGCTTGAAATGAAGTTCGCGATCGGAATGTCAGCCGACGCCCAGCGATTTCGATATTGAGCTGATGGTTGCGTGACGTCAGTAATCGCTCCACCGAACACAACCCCTACAGTTTGTAGATGCCGATGCAGGTGAGGCTTTTGCCGCACTACTCTGCTGTCGATTCGGAGACTTCTGGCTCGCCTGCGGCGACGGGAGTGGATGCTACCTCCATTGCCGCCACTTCCTCGATCACCGGTTCAAAGTCCGGTGACGTTTGCTTGCTGTCACTCATGGTGAAGATGAGAAACAATGCCACGAATGCGAACGATGATAAAAAAACGATGACGTTGAATGGCTTGTCGTAGGCCATGTGCATGAAGAATGCCATCACTAAAGCTGCTTTGATGGTAGCAATGACCATTACGACCACGATGTCCAAGCTGCCAATGTCAAAACTTGCCTGAGCTACCGTGATGATCGTTAGGAGAACGAGAGCAAAGAACACTGACAGTAACATCGGCACTGGGAGTGGGTGTGCGAAGTCATATCCGTCTTTGGAGTCGCCGTGAGCTGACATGTTTGTTTCCGGGATCAAGCTTGAGCAGTTAGGGTGTAAACTCTTGAAATTTGCCACCAGACATTTGTGTTTTTGGTGGTTATCCGTGACCGCGACTTAGCGGATTAAGTAAAGGAGTGGGAACAAATAAATCCAAATCAGGTCAACCAAGTGCCAGTACAGACCAACATAATCGACCGGTCCAAAGTACTGCGGGTTAAAGTCTTGTCGAACGGCACGAACCAAAAGCCAAACAAGGAACCCGATTCCCACCAAAATGTGAATTGCATGAACTCCCGTCATGCAGTAGTAGATACTGAAAAATACGCCCGCTTTACGTTGCGTCATGACGTTTTCTTCAACCGACACGATTGCTCCCGCAATCTCGTCCCCTTCTTGAACAATCGCAGTTCCTGCATTTTCGAGCTGCCTTTGGCGCGCACTCAGTTCACTCTGAATGCCAGTGTTCGACTCAGTTGCGAGAGATTCAAGCACTTCTGATTCGCCAGAAGAGACTAGTTGAATTGCAGCTGTTTGCTCCAACTCAGTGGTAGCATGAGCCTGATATTCGTCTGCCGCATGCTCCGAGCCGCCGCTTTCAAGCACCATGCCAAGGCCAATTCCGACAAAGAAACAGGCTGCTGCCACCGTGAGTGGCATCGCACATTGCACGTGGAACTTGTTCCGAGTGGCAAGCGAAACCACAAGCCACGCCACAACTCCACCAAGCAAAATCATGAATGGCAGGCAGATGTAGAACAGGTAGTTCGTATGGCTTTCGGGATGAGGATTGGCTGGGTCGTAGAAATAAAGTCCCGCCGGTAGCAGACCCATCTCCCATTTGTGTGAGTACTCGATGGCCTTCACACCCAAGAAGATCATGGCACACGAGAGCGTTGCTGCGAGCATCGCTACCAAGCCACGATCTTGCTTGACCTGTGAGCAACGAACCGCCCAGGCCATGGTGAGCGAACTGAACAACAGTACTCCCGTATTAATCGCTCCTAACTTGGTGTTGAGGAACTGACTACATCCCTCAAAGACGTCTGGTCTGAGCATGCGGAAGATCGCATAGGCACAGAACATGCCGCTAAAGAACAGGATTTCGGTGACCAAGAACAACCAAATGCCCAGCTTGCCGCTGTCAAATTGTTGTTCGGGGGTGTCAAAGTGGTGTGCCAAAAAAGACGGATGGTCATGGTCGTGACCATGGGCGTCATGTGCGTTTTCAGCAGCGGCTTCGATGGTGGACATGAAAAGGAAGTTCTAAATGTGAAAGGTCAATTCTGGTAGGACTTGGTAGCAGCTAGCGATTACCCTAGTGCGTGCCTTCGGCATGAGCTGGTTCCGGTTGCTCTGCCGGAGCGATTTTTCTATCTGGTTCGACGGTTACATACCGTTCATTCTCAGTGTCCCAAAAGATATCACTGAAATCATAGGGGTCACCTACGGCAGGTGGTCGTTCGAAATTGTAGAACGGCGGAGGACTTGTGCACTGCCATTCCAGCGTTGCACCACCCCAAGGGTTAGCTGGGGCTCGCTCACCCTTGACGAGCGAACGGAGCAAAACAAACAACGCAACCAACAAGCCAACACCAAGAAGCAGCGTGCCGATGGTGCTGATTTGGTGCAATGTCTGGAATTCAGGGTCATAAGTGGCATAGCGACGGGGCATCCCGCGGCTACCAAGAACAAACTGAGGAAGGAATGTTAGGTTAAAACCTAAGAAAATGATCACAGCGGCAAGGCGACCGCCTGTTTCGCTGTACATTTTGCCGAACATTTTCGGCCACCAATGGAATAGTGCTCCAAGGAACGATACCAGCGTTCCTCCTACCATCACGTAATGGAAGTGGGCTACCACGAAGTAGGTATCATGCAGGTGCATGTCGGTTGCCAATGTTCCCAGATGCAATCCAGTTAATCCACCAATGGTGAAAAGGAAGATAAAGGCGATCGCGAAGCACATCGGAGTCGTCAAGCTGATCGAACCTTTGTACATCGTCGCAAGCCAGTTAAACACCTTGATCGCCGACGGTACCGAGACGGTAAAGGTCAAGGCACTGAAAATGATGGTGGTCATTGGCCCCATCCCTGCAGTGAACATGTGGTGCCCCCAAACAAGGAAGCCCAAGAGTGCAATTGCGATCGAGGAATATGCAATGAATCGATATCCGAAGATCCGCTTGTGGCTGTGAACGCTAATCAGGTCGCTGATCACACCGAATGCAGGAAGGATCATGATGTAAACGGCAGGATGGCTGTAGAACCAGAAGAAGTGCTGGAACGTTACCGGGTCGCCGTTGAATTCAGGATCGAAAATCCCGATGTGCATCACTCGCTCTGCGATCAGCAGCAGCAAGGTGATCCCAAGCACAGGTGTAGCGAGAACCTGAATGATGCTGGTCGCGTAAGTCGCCCACAAGAACAACGGCATTCGGAACCAAGTCATCCCCGGCGGACGCATCGTGTTGATCGTCACGATGAAGTTTAGACCGGTGAAAATAGAACTGAACCCGAGGATGAATGCTCCTGAGGTTGCCAGGATCACCGACGTGTCAGTGGTGGTACTGTACGGGGTGTAGAACGTCCAACCTGTGTCGAGACCACTCGCCATCAGGGCGCCGACGAAGAAGATCGCTCCGAAAACCCAGAGGTAGAAACTGCTTAAGTTTAAACGCGGAAAGGCGACGTCCTTCGCTCCCAGCATGACCGGCACCAAAAAGTTTCCAAGTGCGGCAGGAATACTTGGGATAATGAAGAGGAACACCATGATCGCCCCGTGAAGGGTGAAAACCTGGTTGTACCAATTGTTTGCTTCGGGACCTGTGAAGACGGCTCCGTCGGGCCTGAAAAGATGGAGTCTGATGAGCAGGGCGAGGAGCCCAGCGGCGAAGAACGCCGTCATGACGCCGATCAGATACATCACGCCGATGCGTTTGTGGTCAAGCGTGAAAAGCCAGCTCAGAGCTCCTTTGGAGTTCGTTAGGTAGTTCTCGCTCGCGGTTGGGTAACCAGGGTCTTTGATTTGATCACCTGATGGAATCGATCCAGCAGACATTTGATTAACCTCTAACGTTCAAAACGCGGTAAGCGTCTAGTAATTGCTTTTGATTTTAAAAATTCGATTCTCTTGGTCTCCGAGTTTCAATTGCCGCTAAGGGCTCTGAATCTCGGATCCTTCATCTCGCCAAGCTTAGATTCTACTCAGTTGCAGTTTCTGCGTCTGACAACGCGTCTTCACTACTGGAAGCTTCGATGTTTTCACCGCCCTCAGTTTTGCCAGAGTGCGCGGACACTGTCTTTAGGTACTCGATCAAGCAGTAAATGTCATCGTCACTCAATTGACCTTTGTAACTAGGCATCACGGGTTGATAACCAGCAACGACCTTGGCTTTTGGGTACAGAATCGATTCTCGGATGTAATTTTCATCGGCAACGATCGCCTCGCCACTCGCGAACACCCGGTTGTTCCCGAAGCTCTCCTGGAACGACGGGCCAACTCGTTTTGAGCCGTCAATCGAGTGGCAGCCCTTGCAACCGCGTTGGTTATATAAGGTTTCTCCGTACTCGACCGGATTGGTCTCCTCTTGACGTTTGCTGTATTTCTCAATCCACGCGTTCAGGTCTTCGAGAGTCTCGTGAACAACAACGACTGTCTGCATCTTCGAGTGATTCTTTCCGCAGTACTCAGTGCAGTAAAGGTCAAAGAATCGGTACCCGTCTTTGGTAAATTGCCAGCGGTCATGATCCCATTCTCCGCCCGCTGCTTTGGTTGCTTCAATTGCCGCTTGCAATTCCGCATCCGATACCTTTTCAGTTGCCACCGTCGGCTTGAACCACATGTAGTTGTAACGGCCAGGCACAACGTCCTTCTTGGCTCGGAAAGCGGGAACGAAGACGCTGTGAATCACATCGCTTGAACGCATCGATAATTTTGTTGGTTCATCGATTAGAATGTGGAGTTCAGGGTTATAAACACCGCCGCCGTAATTAAAAGTCCAGCCCCATTTGAAACCCTGTAGACCCACTTCGTTGGCTCCGTCGGGAACCGTTCGGTGATCGAGATACGCCTTGGCTCCGAAAACGAACATGCCGACCAAGAAAAATGATGGGCCGATGGACCATGCAAGTTCCAGCGGCGTGTTATGAGACGTGTCGCTTTCCGCGGGGGCCCCTTTTGGCTTCTGGTACTTCAGTGCGAAGTAGAAAAGTGCGAATGCAATCGGAATGAAGAAGATGATGCAAACGATCGAAATCATTCCGAAGAGCCAATCGTTGTCCGCTGCGAAGGTCGACGCATTCTCAGGGAACCAAGCGTAATCGCCTGCGGGAGCGTCACCTAAAACAAACATCGATGAAAGTGAGTTGGCAAACATGGTGGAAATGTATCGGGAACAAAATGTGAATCGTTAAACCGACTGGGAAGTAATTCTCAGGTGGATCACGACTCGTCGGGAATGGATGGTTGGTTGTTGGCAGTGTCCGGATCCGGCTCAACCTCGGCAGGTTTGCGTTTGGAACCGATCCAGTACGGCGTCATGCAGGCAAGGATCAAAACCACAATGGTTGCTCCGCCTGCACGCATGATTTTCCAAGCTTGGGGAACGTAGCTGTTACTCGACGGGTCGAAACTGAAACACCAGAGTAAAAGCTGATCTACCGGAGTACCTACGGTGCCTTGACCAGCCTCGACCAGTGCCTTTCTCAGATCCTGCACCTCGAAACCGACTTCTAGCGAATATCTTGTGATCACACCTTGCGGTGAGATAAAGGCAAGCATCGCCGGGTGGTGGTACTCCCCCGTCTTTTCGTCTCGGTTGTAGCTGAACCCCAGGCTCTCAGAGAGACGGTCGATGGTTTGTTTGTCGGCGGTGCAAAAAGTCCACCCATCCGAAACCTTAGCGTGCTGTTTTACTAGCGGTTCAGCGAATCTCTTCTTAGTCTTCGCTGCCGTTTCAGAGCTCTCGGCTGGATCGATGCTCACCGTCAGAATTTCAAAATCTTCACCAATCTTCAGGTCGATTTTCGCAAGTGTCTGTGACAACTGGCTCAACTGCACGTTGCAAAGCATTGGGCAGTCGCTGTAGTTCAGCGTGATGATGACCGGTTGCGATCCCTGAAAAAAGTATCCCGATTCAATAGGACGACCCATTGAATCCGTTAATGCTAAGTCTGAGGGTACCGTGTCACCCAAGTTTTGTGTGACATTTACATCACGCACTTCGCGTGGGATCGAGTCGTTCAGGGATACAGATTCCCTGTCTTGAAGTGCATTCTGGCCGGGCGCGCAGAGCGATGGGTAGATGAAGAGCAAGCTCAACATCACCATCCGCTTTGCGAAATTAACCAAGAGTTTCTCTTGGTGCCCTAACCTAAGCATGCTTCGGATTTGCCTCAAATTGAATATAAATGTTCTGGCTTCTTTGTCTGATATGGCTAAGCGTCCGTATCCGCCTGCGAAGCGATGATTTCAATCGCATCGTCCACGGGAATGACTAATTTTCCTGTGAGTTCGTCAACGCCGTAGTTCGAAATCTCGTTTCTTTGAGCATTCAAGATCGAGATTTGTCGAGTGTAGTTGCTAGCCGCAGCGGTTTCTGTCTTCTGCTGCTGTGCCATGGCGTAATACACAACTTGAACCGCTAAAGCAGTGACCGCCGTCACAACAACGGAAGCGATTCCGACTACGAAAATGCGTTTGACGTCTAAGTCGTCGTATGCAGCCATGTCAAAAATTCAAAATTGGGGGATGAATGTGTTGGTAGGATGTGTCTTGGTTTGCTGACGGGATCACATGTTTTCGAACGCGATCGACTCTTGCAGTCTCGGGTCGTGAACCGCAATCACGGCGTTTTGCTTGGCGATCTTGAGAACCATCCCAATCATGAAGAGGAACATTCCCAGAACACAGAGAACGCTAGACGCGATACCCATTGCACCCTCTGTCGAGGCATGCCCTCCTGCCGCTGCCGACTCAGGCATGATCATCCAGTAGATGTCCACAAAGTGCAGAATCAGGAGGTAAATTGCCCAGGCAAAGACAAGTTTCGGATTGCGTCGGATATGACGACTCATCAGTCCAGCAAACGGCAACATCCAGTGGAAGAAGATCAATATCAGGGCAATTTGCCCCCAAGTTCCTTCCTGACGTTCGTAAAACCAGTGCGTTTCCTCTGGGATATTGCCGTACCAGATCAGCAAAAATTGACTGAAGGCGATGTAAGTCCAAAAGAAAACAAAGCCGAACATGTATTTGCCGAGGTCGTGATAATGTTCGGCGGTGACTTCATCCTGAATCGCGCCTTTCTTTTGCAGCAGGTAAACGGCCACAGAAATGATGCAGTGTGCCGAAAGGACACTACCGGCGAAGACGTAGACTCCGAACATGGTGGAAAACCACATCGGGGCTAGGCTCATGACCCAGTCAAATGACGCAAAAGCGGTTGCTCCGCAGAACATCATGATTGCAGGACCGCTCCAGTACTGAAGCTTATCTGTAATCGCTTTGTCGCCGGTGGCATCCTGTTGGGTGCTTCCGCGATAGTAAAAGAGTGCGAGAGCGGACCAGATTCCAAAGTACAACGCAGCCCGAACGGTAAACCAACTCGAGTCGAGCCAGCGGGTCTTCTCTGCCCAGATCGTAATGGGAAGATGATTTTCCACGGCATGATTTGGATCATCCCAGCGGTACAGAACGCCTTCACCAAACAGCAATGAACCAATGATTGGCAAGAACAGCACTGCCAACGGGATCACCATTAACATGACGTTTTCAGCAATCCTTCTTACCACCACACTCCAGCCTGCTCGGCAAAGGTGTTGCAGCATGACGAAAAAGAGGCATCCAACGGCAATGGAGATGCAGTAGATAAACGCAGTAAGATAGACAGACATTCCAAATCTTGCATGGATGCTGTTGGCTATTCCCCAGCCGGCACCCAGCAACACCAAACCACCGATGATCAGTGGAATGCTTAGCGACCCGAGCGAGGCGGGTAGTTGAAAAGCCGGGTCGTCGGCCGGTTTGACATTCGGTGTAGCGTGTTCTGACATCGGTATCAGGTGTTGCGATAACGTTTAAGGCAAATGGTTTTATTTCGGTGATCTTTAACTCGCCGAGCCAATCGGCGAGAAAGATGATGTTGTTCTACTTTTCGGCAGCAGCGTCTTGAGGTTGTTCCTCAGCCTTAGCCTCTTCGAGAAGTTTTTGCTGCACAGACTCTTGGGTCTCAAGGATTTCTGCACGCTTCTCTTCCGGGATCCAATCGATGTTTGCGTTTCGGCTCAATTGCAAAGCTCGGACATAGGCCACGATTGCCCAGCGGTCTTCCGCTTTGATTTGGCCAGCGTAACCGGGCATCTTGCGAATTCCGTTGCTGATCGTGCTGAACAACTTTCCATCGGGATATTGATTGCTGTATAGGCTCTCTTGATGAAGAGAGGATGGTGGAATCCAAGTCTGGGAGAGGATCTTTTGCGCTCGGCGGTTCACTAGGCCATTGCCACCACCGTTCATGCCGTGGCATACCGAGCAGTAGATGCCGAAGTACTTCTCGCCTTGTAGTAGAACTTCTTTGCTGTTTCCCAACGGATTGGACGTCAACCAAGGGGTGGTGTCTTTGGTTGTCTCACCGGATGCTGCGTTGGATTCATCCGATCCCTGGTCGCTCTCTTCCCCTGCAGGAGCAGCATTTTCATCCTGTGGGCCGATTGGGCCATTGGATAGACGCACGAGACGTTCTGCTCGAGGCGCATCGGTTGCGGATAGTTTGTCGATTTCCACGCCGGTCATGAAGTTCATGTCGTAGTTCGAGTCGCCTCGGGCAACGGTTCCGGGAACATCTGGACGCATCGCACGACCATCTGCAAACAATGTGGAGCCCTGCTGAGCGTCTTTGGCTGGCGAGAAATCCATGTCGTAGAAAATATGGAAGCGAGGCTGATCGCTGTTGGTGACTCGCATCTTCAAAACGATCAGTAACGGGATCACTGAAGCTGCAATCACCAATCCCCATGCCATGAAGATTGGTTTGGGGATTTTATCTGATGAATCATCATTAAGCACGTTGTTGATGTGCTCACCACCGGTTTGCTCGTAAATTTCTCGGACTGCCTTTTCGTCGTAGCTGTCATCGGAAGCATCAACGTAAAGGAAGAAGCGATCGTCGGTGACGCGGTCAAATCTTGGATCGGTGAACAACGGATTGCTCAAGCGTGGCAAACCGTTTAACGCCCACATCCCAAAGAATGCACCAAATGACGAGAAGAGAACCGTCAATTCAAATGCTACTGGGATGAAAGCTGGAAGCGAAATATAGGGTTTACCCGAGATGATGTACGGATAGTCGATGGAGTTCATCCAGATCTGCATCACCAAAGCGGTGACCGTTCCGGTGAGTCCGCATCCAAGCACGATCCAAGGTAGGACGGTTGGCTTGATCCCCAACGCCTTGTCGATTCCGTGAACTGGAAACGGAGTGTAGGCGTCGGTCTTCTTGTAGCCGGCATCTCGGACTCGTCGACATGCATTGAGAAGCGAGTCAACTGACTCGTATTCAGCGACGATTCCGTGAACTTTCTTTTCGTTGTTATCTGACATCAATTCGCAGCTTGTTTAGCCAAGGCCACAGTTGGTGATGACTCGTGAGTTCTATCAACCGAAGGGGGCACTGCCCACTCTGGTTGATCCTTAAATTAAAAATCTTAGTGCTTGTCCGAGTGGGACATGTGGTACTGCTTCGCCAACGTCGATTTGGTTTCCGCCATGTTGATGACTGGCATCAGTCGGCAGAAAAGCAAGAACAAGGTGAAGAACAGACCGAACGAACCAATCAACATCGACCAGTCGACCCATGTCGGGCTGAAGTAGGCCCAAGCACTCGGGAGGTAATCGCGTGAAAGACTCGTGATGACGATGACGAATCGTTCAAACCACATTCCAATGTTCACGAAGATCGAAATGATCACGATGATCCAAGGAGTGGTTCGGAACTTTTTGATCCAAAAGAGTTGCGGGCTGATGACGTTGCACGAAATCATCGTCCAGTAGGCCCACCAGTAAGGTCCAAAGGCTCGGTTGAGGAACGCAAATTTCTCTTCTTGAACTTGGCCATACCAGGCGATGAAAAACTCAGTCCCGTACGCGAGACCCACAATCGAACCTGTCGCCAAGATGATTTTGCACATGTTGTCGAGGTGGCGGATCGTGATCAGTTGCTCGAGCCCCAACATCTTTCTTGCGGGGATCATCAGCGTGAGCACCATCGCAAAACCACTGAAGATCGCACCGGCCACAAAGTACGGTGGGAAAATCGTTGTGTGCCAACCGGGGACTTGCGAAACTGCAAAGTCAAACGAAACGATCGTATGAACCGAGAGAACAAGCGGTGCTGCGAATGCCGCGAGCAGAGCGTAGGCTTTCTCGTAACGCATCCAGTGCCGGGACGAACCGGACCAACCAAGGGACAGGATCCCGTAAGCCATTCGTCTGAATTTGTTTTTTGATCGGTCGCGGAATGTTGCCAAGTCAGGCACCATACCCATGTACCAGAAAAGAAGCGAAACCGTTCCGTAGGTGCTGACCGCGAAAACGTCCCACAAGAGCGGGCTTCGGAATTGTGGCCACATCCAGAGATTCAAACTTGGATAAGGAGCCAACCAGTAGGCTAGCCACGCTCGACC
>JAKMEW010000291.1 GCA_022425745.1 Rubripirellula sp. | reverse complement strand
CCGAATAACAGCAGAGCGGTTATTTGCGAATATCGTAGCAGTAGATAATTTCTTGATCTCGCAAGAATAGTTTTCCGTTTGCAATCGTTGGGTGAGTCCAGATTGCACCTCTCGGACTGCGGAATTCAGATTGAGGGTTGAGTTGGAATCGGCCTTTCTCCTGCCAGCCTTCTGGACTCACATCAATCAAGACGACCTCACCGTTACGTTCGCTGATGCAGTAGAACTGCCCGTCCGCACATGCGATGGCGCCTTTGCCCAGGGCGTTTTTCTCTGCCCACACCTCTTCACCCGTTTCAAAGTTCTGGCATGTCCAGCCCGGGCCATCCGAGTAGCCATAGAGATGGTCGCCGACCAAGATGACACCTCCGTGGTGATTCTTCATCACCTTATTCTCATAAACTTCTTCGGCTGAATCTTTGGTAAGTTGCACCAACGCGCAGCCGACCCCATACCCGCACGCGATGTAAACTTTTCCATCCCGATAGATCGGCGTTGGGATCACGGCGGTGCGGCCCGCCCATGGATAGCTCCAAAGAACACTACCGTCTTTTGCGGAGACACCCGCGAGGGTTTGCTGGGTGAGTTGAATGTACTGTCGCACCCCGTTGTGTTCGATCACGATTGGTGACGAGTAATCAGCTCGGTCTCTGAATTCACTCGATTGCCAAATTTTCTCGCCGGTGAGTTTGTTAAGTGCGAGTAGCGTTCCGCTGTCGCCTCCGGGGGTGCAGATCACTTGATCTCCGTCAACCAGAACCGATTCCGTGTAGCCCCAGTTGGGAACTCTGCCACCGAAGTCCTTCATGTTGGTTTTCCAAACGAGTTCCCCGCTTGCAGCGTTGCAACATACAAGAGTGCCTTCGCCAGCTAAGGCATAGACATGATCTCCATCTACGGTTGGTGTTCCACGCGGTCCATCACCCCAGCCATTTTCCAGAACCGATTCTGTCATGATGGTCTTCCACTTCGCTTCTCCGTTCTCCGCACTGAGACAGATCAGTCGTACATCGTTGGCGTATGCCCCCATGGTGTAAACGTGATTTCCCACAACGGCAAAACCTGAGTAACCAACGCCGCATTTGGTGGAGAGCCACGCCTGCTTTGGTCCTCCCTCTGGCCACTCACGCATAAGCCCCTTTTCTGTTGAAATGTCTGTTCGATCAGCTCCACGCCAGCCGGGCCAATCCTCGGACCATGAATGGCTGACAGAGAGAAGACAAATCAGAATTGTGAGAATGCGAGATAGTCGATTCATCTTGACGCCTATTAGAGTGAACAAAGTGAGGGAATTAACGTGGTTGTTCGCAACCTTCAATCGGATTCCGCGCTGGATCCGTGGGATTTTAGAAACATTAGAACACCTTGGCACGGTCGTGTCATTGTGGCTTTGCTTCCCAAGGTGCAACTCGTTTGCCCACGACTTAGGGATTGTTCTGAAGGTGTCGATCACCGGCAAATTCCCGCATTTAGAAGTTCCTGTGCGGTTTATGAATTCATCCAAAGAATGGTAAATTGAAGGGCGATTTATTATCTGATTTCGCTGCTGTTAGGTGTTTCTTGTGAGTAATGCAACAACGTATGAACAACTTGGCGGTGGTCAGGGTCTGCGTCGCCTCGTGGATCGCTTTTATGATCTGATGTCGGAGTTACCGGAGGCTCGAGGGATTCTTGAACTGCACCCGCAAGATTTGAGCGAATCACGAGATAAACTCTATAAGTTCCTCTCGGGGTTGTACGGTGGACCGTCACTTTACATTGAGCAGTACGGGCATCCGATGTTACGAGCCCGGCACCTGCCGTTTCCCATCGGTGAGAGTGAGCGAGATCAGTGGTTACTGTGCATGAACCGAGCCGTGGATGAACTTGTTGAAGATGCTGTCTTGGCTGAACACTTGAAGCGTAACTTTTTTCGCACCGCGGATCATATGCGAAATCGAAATGGATGAATGGTCAATCGCATACGAAGGATTGGTCGAGGCAAGGTTTCAGTGAGTCACCCTTTTTGAGTGGCAGCACCGACTTAATCTGTGATGGTATTTAGCTCTTTGGGTTCGTCCACAATACTTGCCCTCAGAGTTTCACGATAGGAAGTTAACATCAAATCGCAACTTCCGCGTAATGCATCTCGCAAGCCCGGTTTGGATGCGGTTCCGGCGATTGCGATGTCCGACAAATCATCAATCATCTGATTGAGTTGTTGAGTCATCTGGTCTTTAAAATCACTTGATATCCACCAGTCGACGATTCCGCCAACGATCATTCCGACCGCAATCCCGGTAACCACACCCACCGGTCCTCCGAGAGTTGCACCTCCGCCTCCTCCTACCGCAGCTCCTCCTGCCGTTGCTCCCCCCGCGCCTGCGGTCGCCGTGGCGGAGATCGAGGCGAGTTCGGTAACGAGCTGCGCTAGGAGCATCTCTGCTGCTGCGGTTCCCACCGCTGAGGCGACCTTGATGGTGATTCCCTTAACCAAAGATTTCTCAGCTGAATCAACGTTGAAGTCATGAAATCGTTGGGATAGCTCAACGACAAATTCTGCGGTGTCGAGTTCGGGGGCATTAGGTAGATCAGCCCTTGACACCGCAACGCGTATTTCTCTGAGCATCTGTTCCTGATTGCTTTGCACGTCCTCTTGGAAATGATCCAGTGCTGCGTTGACATCGTTGGTCAGCGTTTCGTCGTTGAATAGGTGCCGAGAAAATTTATCCCTAATGAATTGATTCACGTCGGTTTTCTCGTACCACCAGTCCGTCGGCATTCTCTTCATGACTCCGAGTCGTGTGCCCCACGAGTTAATCTCTTCGCAGAAAGTCGGAATGCCCCTGCGGTATGACTCAAATGACTCCCGGAGAACAGATGTGCATTGATTCGCCGCTTCCCGATTTCTCCGATCCGTCGCAGAGATCACAGGTTCAATCTTTTGGGCAAAGAAGATTTCCCGCTCAGCTCGTCTCTCTTGCGCAGTCTTGGGAGCTGTCTCAGTTCGGAGT
>JAKMEW010000284.1 GCA_022425745.1 Rubripirellula sp. | reverse complement strand
CAGGCCACCTTCATAGAGATTGCCTTTTTTTCCTCGGTATTCAACCCCGGTCATTGGGTTGACGTTTGCTTGATGGAACCCGCGGGGAAACTCCTTTGAGCTAAAGTAATCCGCGCCTCCGTTGTCTCCACTGAAAAAGACCAAAGTGTTGTCGTCGATTTGTAAATCCTTCAACAACGTCAGGATCTCACCTACTTGGCGATCCAGCATCGTCACCATAGCGGCATATTTTTTTGCTTGATCGGGCCATGGCTTATCTTTGTAGATTGACCAAGCTGGGTCCGTTTCGGGAATGTCAAAGAGACCATGCGGTGGTGTGTAAGGTAGATAAGCGAAAAAAGGTTCTGATGCATTGCTGCGAATAAAGTCTTTTGCCGCATCGTGGATGATGTATTGAGAGTACTTATTACCTTGGCTCATTCCAAAATTGCTCGGCAGGGCTACTTCCTCGCTATTCTGAACGAGATAAGGAGGATAGTAAGTGTGGGCGTGTACCTGATCGTAGTAGCCCAAAAAGATGTCGAACCCATGTTTTTCTGGAACGCCGGTTGAATCACGACCCCCACAGCCCCACTTTCCAAATCCACCGGTTGCATATCCTTTTGTTTTTAGCAGGCTCGCGATCGTGATTTCGTCTCGTCGCAATGGGGTCCCACCCCCGTTCTTTCGAACGGAGGTGTGACCGCTATGCTTCCCGGTCATTAACGTGCAACGCGTTGGTGCGCAAACAGAAGATCCCGCTAATAATTGTGTGAATTTCATCCCCTCCTTAGCCATCCGGTCTATGTGCGGCGTAAGAATGTTTTTGCCACCCATGAAACCAGGTTCGAAATAACCCAACTCATCAGCCATGATGTAAACAAAGTTCGGTTTCCGTGTGTTGTTCGCTGACAAATTCAGGGTCAAGAGGCAGGTAGAGATTAGCAACACAAAGATTCGCAAAAATGGGCTCATTGTTTGTTATGGTGAAAGAGGAGGTGGGAAATTAGGTGACGCATTTTCTGAGGATTAGACTGCTTCTAGTCGTCAATCGAATTTAGTGCGTAATCTTTTTCTGCATAAGAAAGTGTTCGAAAAATTTGTAGATGATTTCGTTTGATTCTGGGTTTGGGTCATGTTTGGGTCGGTTTGTCATACCGACTCGGTGTTCGTATCCGAGAAGGTCATTAATTTGAATTAGATGATTGAGCGCTTGCCAACGACTCGGCGGATCCTCGGATCCGCCCGAAACGAGCACCGGGCGTGGTGCCATCAATGCATGGAGTAAATGAAGGTCCTTACTTTCTTTTCGCAGGGAAAGGTAGAGACCCTGCGCAGGATTATCCTCAGTGATCATACCCCTTTTTCGCCAAGGTGGTTGATGGTATCCCAGATACCAAGGTTCCCAATAATTAACGCTAGGCCGCGTCTCGTCGAAAACGATACCGGGATCAGACCATGCCGCGCAGGCGAATTGATCCCATAAGCAAGACGCGAACATCGCCCACTTGCCGCCGAAAGAATGCCCGACAATGCCAATACGTTTTGAATCGACTTCATCGTGTGACGCCAGCACATGCCATGCATTGGCGGCGGCGTATGCTAACATCGAAAGCGGTGCAACCTCTGCCTGCTGCAGGGAAGGGTAGTAGATCGAATAGGTCTTGTTAGTTGTCGCCTCAGTAGTGCCAATTGACAGGGTTACAAAACCACGTTTTGTAAGTTGTATGGCGAAGTCACGATTTGGTTTACCGCGTCCGAGGGCAGTTTCTGGTTCATAAAAAACCGTCACTACCGCCGGTTTTTGAAATGGCGTTTTGGGGATTAGTAAGTAGCCAACCGTTTTTTCATCGGGTGTCCACAGAAAAGAAACCCGCTGCTCTATATAGCTTTCGTGGTTCTTGATTTCGAGTATTTCTAACTCCGGTTTAGTGATCAGTGGAGGCCATTGTCCAAGCTGTTGCATCCACCACTGTCGCAGCTGTTGCCGCCGAGTGTCCCAGCTCTTCTGATCCGTGACGGTCGTACCATCATCAAGCTGCAGAGGTGACCGATAATTTCCATAATCAGCTATCCAGCTTTCCGGCGTCTCGAAGTAGGTAGATAATACCTCCGGCATCGAACGGAACTCGGTTGTTGCCGATGTTGCAACCGAATCCTCTTGGGCGTTACTGACTAAAGCTTGGGAAAGGAAAAGTACTTGCGTGAACAACAGCTGAAACAGGTTGGTTTTCACTACGTGTCTCACGAATCGGTTCCGGTTTTTATGCATTTTGGCTTAGGGTACGTTACTTTCGAAGAGATTATGAATCATGCACTCACGGTTGTGTCTTTTTGTTTTCGGTCTAAATATTTTTTGCGTCATCTATTTTGGCCAAGTTGGAAATGCCGAAACATTATCTACATTGCCAAGCGATCAAGATGCCATCTCAGTGGAATCGCGGATTGTTGTTCTCACTTTTGATGATGCATCTGCCTCGCATTACACCGTGGTTCGACCTTTGCTGAAGAAATATCAATTTAACGCTACATTTTTTATTACAGAAGGTTGGGATTTCGAGTCCAACAAGATTGACTATCTAACATGGGAGCAAGTTCGAACTCTACACCGCGAGGGATTCGAGATAGGGAATCACACGAAAGATCATCTTGGTGTGACGGACAAAACCGTATCACGACTCAGTGAGCAGCTATCAGGGATTGAGTCACGCTGTAAAGAATTCGGAATTCCCACGCCGACTTCGTTTGCTTGGCCGGGAAACGCGATCACGCCGTCTGCATTCTCGATTCTGAAGCAGCATGGAATCACTTTGGCTCGCCGCGGTGGTGCACCTGAATATCCGTATGAATCAGGGCAAGGATTCGCATTTGAACCTGGGAAAGATCATCCGTACCTCATCCCATCAGCAGGAGATGCTAGACCAGCGTGGACTCTAGATGATTTCATTCAAGCGGTTGAAAAAGCTGGTAAGAACAAGATAGCGGTGCTGCAATTTCACGGTGTACCAGACACCGCGCATGATTGGGTAAGCAGTCCGATCGATAAGTTTGAAGCCTATTTGCGATACTTGGCACTGAATCACTTCAAGGTCATTGCACTGCGTGATTTGCCTCATCACGTCGATCTGACCCACTGGTCGGACAAGCCGCTGGACATTATCGAGCAACGCAAGAAAATGTTGAGTGCGCAATGAAAGTAGATCGCGAATCGCATACTCATTATGAAAGAACGAAGGCAATGCAAAGTAGTGGATTGATAAGGTTAGAAAGGCGGGTGGCCGTCTTATTAGTTTTCGCATTTCACTTCCATGCTGTTTGCCTTGGTGCACCTTTTGGGCCAAGCCTGAGTGAAGGTGAGAGACCTTTCAAATTTGCATCGGTCAGTGAGGGTCAGGAGGTGTTGTCGACGCCGGACGAATTTGTCATGCAAATGAGCGTCTTTGATCGCCAAGTGCGATTGCAGTCTGAAGCAGATCAAGGCGTGGCGAAACTACTAAATTTCTCAGCAGACCAAGTGCGACAGTGGACGAATGAGGAAAAAGAAATTCTGTCAGAATCGATTAGTCGTTTAGAACCGAAGTTACATGAATTGGGAATGACTTGGCGTGAGCCAATAAAAATCATTAAGACAACAGGGCAGGAAGAGAGCGATGCGGCCTATACCAGAGGTATGGCGATCATCTTTCCGCAATCCAAAGTCGGTACTTTAGATCGGCTTCCGACTAGATTACTCGCTCATGAACTATTTCACGTGATTTCACGATCCAATCCGGAACTAAGGGATCGACTCTTTAAGATCATCGGGTTTCATCGCGTGCCGATGATTCAACTGCCAAAGCATTTGGATAAGATGCGTATCACCAACCCTGATGCCCCGAAAATAGAGCACATTATTCAATTGAACTTGGATGCTGATGTGAAGGTGTTTGCAACACCCTTCTTGTTTTCAAAGGAAGTGTATACCCCGAAAAAGAAAAGCTTGTTCGGCTATTTGCAGTTTCAGCTTATGAAAGTAGTCAAGACGACGAACGGGAATTGGATGCCTGCAGGGGGAAATCAGGCAGAGCTTTTTATTACACCAGATCATCCTGATTATTGGCGTCAGATCGGCGGAAATACGCGTTATGTGATTCATCCTGAGGAGATAATGGCCGACAATTTTGCGATTCTGATTACGGGAGAGAAACCAAAAGATGCACTTTTGGTCGAGGCGATCAAACGCGAACTTATGCATCAACAATAAATCAGTGTTTTGCAATTCAACACCTGACACATTCTGTCACGTACTCGGTTTGAACCTTCCCGCAGGCATTCGGTTACTCAATAACCGCTTCGATTTTCGATTATGATGACACAGAAGATTCAATCCGATATTCGAGGGATAGGGATTTCGAGTCTTTTCGCTTAAACATGCTCCATTAATACAGTCGCCCCAATCACAGCAAGCTACGTGCCTTACCATTCTCTACGTCCTTACGTTTGCTATTGCGTACTGATTGTCTGTCAGTGCGTTTTATTGCCAATCGAGGGTGAGCTTATAGCGCAGAATCTAGCTGGAGCTTGGCAACGGACGGAACTGGCAACTGAGGAATTTCATATTCAAGGCACTGGTGGGCGACACAATCCTCTAAGAAAAAAGCTTCACGCTGAGGGATTCAGCGAACAGATTTTTGTGAGGTTTCAAATGCGATACACCGCAAAATCAATTGACCGTCCAGATGATGGAAATGGTGAGTTTTTTGTATTCTGGTTTGACGCATCAGAAGGCTCTGACGCAAGTTCACATGCAAACAACGTCCCGAATCTTGGATTGCACACTGATGGTGCTGAAAATCGATTCATGGTCCGTTACCGATCGGACCAACAGCATTTTGGGGACGTCCTAGTTGGTGATCAAGATTATTTGATTGTCGGGCGTTTATCTAAGTCTCGTATCGGGCAGGAAGAAAGATTTGATCGTTTAGAAATGTGGGTGGATCCAGAGGCTGAGGATGCAGGGAAACCGCATTTAAACGTCACAAATGATCAAGCCATCGCGGAAGTGTCGTGGGTAGGATTTTCAACGGGAGCCAAGACTGAGATCGGCGATGAAATTGTGATTTCAGGATTTCGTCTCGGACGTAGCTGGGCTGAAATTATGGATCTCCCCTCTGAACCAAATAGTAAGTCGGTTGCTATGCAGGCGGCAAATAGAACCGTTCAATTCAAGCGTGACGTATTGCCGGTACTCGAGAAACATTGTTTTGAATGTCATCAGGATAATTTGAGCGATACAGACCTAGAATTGGATCAATTTGATCAAGTCCTGAATCAAGTTACACCTTTTAAAGCGTCTCAGAGTGAGTTGTATAGACTGGTATCTGAGGGCGAGATGCCGCCATCGTCGTCACGTTTAAGCTCGGGTGAGCTTCAGGTGATTGAAGCTTGGATAGACGAGGGATTGGCTTGGGATCATCAACGGTTTCCAACACGGATCCCAAAGATCGAACATTGGGCATTCAAGCCAATCGGTAAGCCCCCGATTCCGCAGGTCGTTCATCCTTCGGCGATCAGAAATCCTATCGATTCATTCATTCTCCGGTCACAAGAGATGATCGGCGTGACACCTAACTCTCGTGCAACACCCGAGCAACTACAGCGGAGGATTTATCTTGATCTAACGGGATTACCGCCGACAGATGAAAAAGCACGAGACGAATCCGTGATTGGTGATCTATTATCAAGCACTGATTACGGAGAACGGTGGGCGAGACACTGGTTAGATCTTGCTCGGTGGGCTGAAAGTAATGGCTATCAACACAATCGTGAACGAGATCACGCCTGGCGTTATCGTGATTGGGTTGTGAATGCATTCACATCAGGAATGGATTATCGCAAATTCGTCACAGCACAGATTGCTGGAGATTCGATGGTTGCTGGGGATGATGCCGATTTGATTGCGACTGGTTTCTTGTCGGCGGCTCGATACAGCGGCAACGAGCTTGATAAATCAATTCAACGCAACGATATCCTCAATGATATTACAAGTAATGTAGGGGCGGCATTTCTAGGGCTCACTGTTCAATGTGCACAATGTCATGATCACAAATTTGATCCAATCTCAATCAGGGATTATTACCAGTTGCAAGGTTTTTTCTCTGTAGGGCAACCGCAGAATCTTTTGCTCACCAACGATTCATCAATTGATCAGATTGCGTCAGAGAGAAACACGTTGATCAATACGGTAAGAAAACGCGTGATTAGGGTTAGGAGACAGCAGAAATTTCCCGAGCCTATCTATGTGACTCCAGAGACCGTCATTGCACAGATGCAACCTGGCGAAAAGCAGTTGCTCAAGCAATACGATGCGCACTTGGCAAATGCGGATCAGACGTGGGGGTTTTATGCACCTGGTGCGTCATCGAGAGTCTTGACGGTGATGCCTCACGAGATGCGTTGGCCGCTCAATAGCGATCCTGAAGTTGTTTCAGCCTATCAACCGCGAATTCTAATTCGAGGCGATATCAAAACCCCCGGCCCAGCGGTGAATTCGGATTGGCCAATGGCATTCCGTTCAGAATCCGACCCGATCCAAACGCTGGGTAGAACACGAACCGATCTTGCGAATTGGATGATGTCACCGGACAACCCGCTTACTGCTCGGGTCTGGGTTAATCGATTGTGGCAGTGGCATTTTGGTCGCGGGCTCGTTCAGAGTGCGAATGACTTTGGTATCCAGGGAACAAAACCGACGCATCCTGAGTTGTTGGACTATCTGGCAAGTGAATTGATCCAATCTCAATGGGATACCAATCATATTCAGAGGCTAATTCTTGACTCGGCAACTTTTCGTCGATCCAGTCATTTGAATCCAGATAATCAAGAGCGAGATCCGGAAAATTTGACCTACTGGCGGTGGCAACCGAGAAGACTTGAAGCCGAGGTCATACGTGATTCAATGCTGGTACTTGCTGGCCAGTTGGACGAACAAGTAGGTGGTGAAAGCCAAGAATTGAATTCACAACGCAGAAGTCTTTATTTAAAGCAGAGGCGAGGTCATTTTCCGATTCATCAAGATTTATTCGATGGACCTACCGGTCTCATTAGTTGCGCGAAAAGGCAAACATCGACAAATGCACTACAGCCACTGTGGTTGCTGAATAATCAATTTGTCCATCAGATGGCCGCGGCTTTTGCCAAAAGATCGAAATCCGTCTCTAACGCCGTTCAAATGGCGTTCAATCGTGAGGCGTCGGAAGAAGAAATTGCGCAACTAAGCGCTCTGGCGGAAGAGCATGGACTAGAAAGCGTTTGTTTGGTTCTTTTCAATTCCAGCGAATTTATTTACCTGCCGTAAGAAGTGTAGATCAATGAGTGAACCGGGATGGCTTAGTCGGCGTCAAGCTTTGATGAGCGGTGGAGTATTCGGCGGTGGGATTGCCTTGAAATCTCTATTGGCTGGTGAGCAACTCCTTGTTGATCATCAGCATACGACCGGAACCGCGAAGAGCATTATTTTTCTCTTCATGTCCGGAGGACCGAGTCAGGTTGATACTTTTGATCCGAAGCCAGACCTTGCAAAGCTTGGCGGACAAGATGTACCAGAATCGATAGCCACGGCGGTTCCGCAGATTAAACGCGCTGGTTTGAAGAATCTCCTCCCCAGTCCTTGGGGGTTTGGTCGCCATGGTCAATCAGGTCTAGAAATTTCAGATTTGCTTCCTCGGTTATCTGAAGTGGCAGATGATCTATGTGTTGTTCGCTCGATGTCACATCGCAATCCCGTGCACGGGCCGGGGGAATGCGTTGCTCTGACTGGGACTTCTACGGGTGAGCGTCCGAGTGTTGGTGCGTGGTCGATGTTTGGCTTGGGTCGTGAGTCAGAGTCTCTGCCAAGTTTTATCGCAATGAATATTCATAACGATGGGATGCAGTATCCCCAGCCCGCTGGTTGGGGAAGTGGTTTTCTGCCATCAAAATACCAAGGTGCGATAATCAACCCTTATCGAGGTATTCGTGATGCTTCCCCACCTCCAACCATTACGGCACGACGACGCAAGCAGGAGATAGAGGCGATCCAGTCATTGAATCAAGATTTTGCTTCGAGGATCGGTGTGAGTGACCTTGAGGCAAGGATTCGCAGTTACGAGACCGCTTACGCAATGCAAACAGCGGGTCCAGAGCTATTTAGTTTGAGCGGTGAAGATCAAAAAACCCTCGACTCATACGGGGTATCCGAAACAACCACAAAGCAAGTGGGAAAGGCGTGCCTACTGGCGAGAAGAATGGTGGAACGTGGTGTTCCGTTTATCCAAATTCGAGTTGGCGGTTGGGATGCGCATAGTAAGTTAAAAGCCAATCATGAAAAACTCGCGAAGCGCACCGACCAGCCGATTGCCGCATTGATCAAAGATTTGAGAAATCGAGGTTTACTGCAAGAAACGTTGATAGTCTGGGCCGGTGAGTTTGGGCGTACGCCAACCATGGAGGGTAAATCTGGTGGCCGCGATCACTCGCCTTCGGCCTATTCAATTTGGCTCGCTGGTGGTGGGATACGCGGTGGTCAAGTGATTGGGGAAACCGATCCAATTGGCTACACGGTCACATCAGAGCCGGTTAGCCCCAATGACATGCATGCGACAATGCTGCACGCAATTGGATTGGATGCAAACACTCTGACGTATAACCGTCATGGTCTTCAAGAAACGCCGCTGGGGGTCACGGGAGGTAAGATTTTACGCGAAGCGTTTGCTTGAGGCGCGGAGGATGATCGCAGTCAGTAATTGTGCGTTCGTCATCCTCACTGAGTAAATCTTCAACAAAGTCGCGTAAGAGACATTGGACTCATGAAGAATAGCCTCATTTTAGTTGTTAACTTCGGCAGTACTTCCATCAAGGTCGATCTTGTCGAGCCAAACAACGGCGAATCTCAAGGATCTTTGTCCATTGAGCGTTTAGGAAGTGGTAAAGCATTTTTTCGGATAAACGGCTCCACTCCATCTGTCACCCCTGATAACGCCGTGTTATCCCTTCAGCAATTACTGCCGGCTTTATTGGATAGCCGGCGTGATTCTGTGTGTGCGTCGGCACACCGTGTGGTGCATGGAGGTAAGCAGTTTACGACGCCGACGTTGGTTTCTGAGCGGGTATTAGAGCAACTCGATCAGCTGTCCCATCTAGCACCATTGCATAATCCACCGGCGATTACGGGGATTCGCCTCACTGCGGATCTGCTGCCAGATTTACCTCATTTTGCCGTTTTCGATACTGCATTTCATCGAACGATCCCTCTCGAGGCAAGCACGTATGCGCTGCCACGCGCACTCGCCAAAAAGCACGAAATCCAACGCTATGGATTTCACGGAATTAGCCATGCGTTCACGATTGATCAGGTAGCAAGGCATCTCAATGTTCGATCAACCGACCTCAAGATTGTTAGCTGTCATCTTGGTGGTGGATGCAGCGTTTGTGCAGTGAACCGCGGTAAGAGTGTTGGAACGAGTATGGGAATGACACCCTTAGAAGGGTTGGTGATGTCAACGAGATGTGGGGATCTTGATCCTGCGATCCCCCTGTTGTTGCAGAAAGAGGCTGGATATTCGGTGGATGAGGTTCAAGAATTGTTAACCAAGCAGTCTGGGCTTATGGGTCTGACTGGCGGTGTTTCAGATTTTCGTGATATCGAGCAAGCGGCATTACAAGGAGATGAGTCGTGTCGTCAGTCGCTGGATATATTCTGTCATCGCCTGCTCCAATCGATTGGCTCGCATTTAGCCGTTTTAAATCATGCTGACGCGCTAGTTTTCACTGGAGGTATTGGTGAAAATAGCTGGTGGGTGCGACAACAAATCTGTGAGAGGCTGTCTAATTTTGGGGTTCAATATAGTCGCCTCAGGAACGAGATCGGAATTCCCTCCAGTGAACAACTCGTCTCGGAAGTGACTTCTGCTGAGAGTCGATTAAGAGTTTTTGTATCACGCTCAAATGAAGCTTGGGCAATCGCCAAGAACGTTGTCCCTTACCTAAATAAATCCGTTAAGCTTTGATTGTTCAGAGAATTAAAACCATTTCTGATTGTGTGTTCAGGCGTGTTCTAGTTACATAAAACGAGTGTAGTCGATGGCATCTAGCCGATTCCAAGGTGACGAAGTAACCACGGTCAATCACCTCAAGGATCGAGTCAAAGAATTCATTTCAGATCGTGATTGGGGGCAGTTTCATGATCCAAAGAATGTCTCAATGGCACTCGCTTCTGAGGTAGGTGAGTTATTGGATTTGTTTCGCTGGGTAAGAAGCGAAGATTCTTTTCAGGTTCTGGAGGACGATGAGACCCGTGATGCTGTGAGAATGGAGATCGCGGATATCGCAATGTTTCTTGTCGACTTCGCCAGCATATGCAACATTGATTTAACCACAGCAATTGATGAGAAGATGCAAATCAATGCATCGCGTTATCCTGTCGAGCAGGCAAAAGGTGTTTCTAAGAAGTACACAGAGTTGGGGAAAGTGACTAAAGACCCGCAATCGTTATGAACCGGCAATCAGAGGCTCAATGAGCTTTTCCATCGGGGATTGGCTGAGGACTGACACCGAGCTTCTCGTAATTGAAGCCAGCTTTCATCGGGCGATATGGTGTCGTAGGATCAACCGAACGATTCGGCGATATTAGTTCCGACATGTTCAAACCCCAGTACACTGAATTAATGACAACCCGTCTGACACCTTCATCTTCAAAATCTTCAGCCGAACCCATTGTGAAGTGAAAGATTTTTGATTCGCGATCATGATTTCCGACCCACCTTTTGACCCATCCAATCGGCAGTGGTTGTTTGCTCGTGTTTGGATTCGACTCACGGGCTAGGCTTTCGAGTGGTTGGCCCAAAATCAATGTTGTGCAATTGGCTGGTATCCCTCGCTCCTCGTCATGGCAGCGATAGACGTCCGACGGTCCCCAAATGGTTTTGACACCAATGAGGATCGGGTGGCTGGACTGCTCCGGCACAATAATTCCACGTGTCGACTCCCGATGCCAGCCGCCGTGGTGGCTCCGGAAGGTACCGCCAAGTACCTCTCGGAGTGATACTTTTTTTCCCTTAACTTCATATTGCTTGACGCCCCAGAAACCGTGGTTCGCTGTTCGTAACGCAATGATCGGTTTTCCGGAATCAAAATAGTTGTAGAAGTGGGCGATTTGCGAATCATCAAGTTGCATGAAACGCGACATCCAAATTAGACAATCGGCGTCTTGCAGAAGGTGTAAACCAGGAATGTGATGTCGTTGGGTTTTATCTTTGAACGGTGCAGGTAAAGTTGGGTCGACGAATCCTTTGTCATTGACTGAGAACAAGACAGTGCAATCGAATCCGTGATGTTGGGAGAGCACATTGGCGAGCATTGGTAGAGATTGCTCGCTTCGGTATTCTTGTTCAGCGGCGATGAGTACGACGTGCTTATTACTACCAGGGCCGTCATTCCCGCGCACGTGCAACCATAATGGTTTCGTGTCAGATGGATGGTTTTTTGTATCCCCCATTACTGATGAGCTAGCGTGTTGGATCACAAAATCCGTCAACGTTGAATCTTGGAACCAGCCGGACCACATGTTATGACCCTGCCCGCGCATCAATTTGATTTTCATGTCACCACCGTATTCTTGGTAGCGACTTTGAATGATTGCGGAGTTTTGCTCCAGCGGAACCACGCTGTCTTGGTCACCGTGTAGATGAAGTATTGGTACGTCATGATTGGCGAGATTCGCCAGTCGATCAATCGGATTATGATCGGAGATGCGAGTGGACATCTCACTCGAGCTTAAGCCGTAGGCCGATTTTGCTTTTTCAATTCCTGGGTAGCTAATGAGATTACAGACGGGATAGATTCCGGCAATAGCTGCCACTTTATCGGCGTTCTGAGATGCCCAGTTGTAAAGCATTAGTCCACCTCGACTTCTTGCGAGGAGTACCGGTGTGGGTGAGAAGTGTTTTTCTTGGACGAGATATTTATAAAAATCGCCATACTTTTTCGTTCCAGTTGGACTACCGTAAGATTCTCCAACGTCGATTCCTGCGATGGCGATCCCCGCTTCGAGAAATTTTTCGAACATCCACGTTTCTTCACGGCCCGGTAGGTTCTTCAGAGTGGGCGCATACCAGACCCACGGTTGCTGAACCACCTCCGTCTTTGGCCGGATAATGAACGCGGTGTTTCCATTATTTTGAAAAGTTTCACCGGCTATCGGCAGCTTCTTCTCATCCGCCATAACTTCCTGACTGGATGTCCACGCCAGCGACACAGGGATGCGAACGATTAAGAACACGATCGCTATTTTCCAGGCACTCATTTTGGCTCGCAGCATTTGTGAGGTTCGTGATTAAGTGTTTTGAGTAAGCTGGAAACATCTTAACAAGCCTGCTCCATGAGTTCGGCTCAGGAACGGCTGTGTGTAACGCTTACCACCAATTCAGGCCCGCGTCAGTCTTTTGGTCGTGAACCGGTTTTTGGTAATCTAAACAGAACGGGAATAGACGATCAATCGATGATTTCTCGTCAATGAACCAGCGGTTTTCTTTTATCTGCTCATCACCAAATCGGGGGTGGGAACTCATGATAGGGAAAATCGATCGTCACACCCAATCATAAGTCGAAGACAGTGAGGTCTTAGATGGCGCGGCGTAGTAGACGCATCAATCTGTGGATATGGATTTTCATAACAGTGTTTTCCGGCGGCAGTCTCACGGGGCTTTTACCGTTTGATCTGAGCTCGATTCTGGATGGATCTTCCGCGTCATCGGACGCCACCGAATCGGCGGAATTACCTGAATTGGGAAATGCTGCCGCGAATGAACAGAATCCTCTCGCTGATCAACGAGTCCTAGTACCGAACGCGAGTATCGACAATTTCTCACCGGTTGATCGTCCACTACGAATTGCGAGTTTTAATATTCAGGTGTTGGGCCAAAGCAAGATGAGTAAATCGGAGGTCGTTAACGCTCTCGCCGTAATCATTCGGCGTTTTGATTTGGTCGCCATTCAGGAAGTCCGTTCGAAAGAGAGTGATGTGCTCCCTCGATTGACTCAGGCTGTTAATGCTGGTCAGCGAAATTACAGCTTTCTGATCGGCCCTCGTTTAGGTCGAACAGTTAGCAAGGAACAATACGCTTTTATTTTTGATACTGAACGGATCGAGTATGATCCGGGTTCGATAGGAACCATCTCTGATCCCGATGACCTCCTGCATCGCCCACCATTTGTTGCCCGTTTTCGAGCGAGGACGCGAGAGCCGAATCGTGCTTTCAGTTTTTGGATGGTTAACACGCACACGGATCCTGATGAGGTTCCGCAAGAAATCAATGCGCTAGCTGATGTATTTCGGGTGATGCAACAGAATCAATTGGATGAAGATGATGTGATTCTCTTGGGTGACCTCAATGCGGATCCCAATCAATTTGGAGCGTTGCGATCGATACCGGCGATGAAGTGGTCCGTTGAAGGTGTACCAACCAACACTCGCCGGACGAAAACATACGATAATCTCCTCTTTAGCGGCGCATACACCACCGAATATACGGGAGCTTGGGGTGTCTTTGACATGGAGAAAGAATTGGGTCTCAGCTTAAGCGATGCATTGCAGGTTTCAGACCATTTACCGGTTTGGTCAGAATTCAGCCAGTGGGAGACGGCGAGCGCGCTGCAATGAGCCACTGGGCTATTTTCTGAAATCTGCACGAAATCGGATCACCAATTCCTTGCCATGATTTTTCGCAGCGTGATTTGGGACCAGGATAAAATCATCAGTGATAATCGGTTCAAAATCTTCACCCTCGATGATAGTGGCTTTTTCAATTCTTTGAGGAAAGAACTCAATAATTGGACGTCCTCCTCGTTGTGAACCATTGATGTTGATGGGATTAAAAGATTCAACTCCTTTCATCGGCGTGATGGTTAACGTGTGGATTCCATTTTTCACCGTTAAGCTTTGCTCATACGCCTTTGCTAGGTCTGCCATTGCGGATTTCCAAGCAGGATCACCGTAGAAGGCAACCGTGTCTCGATCCCATAGTAGACCACGGGAATCAAAATCTGTTAGACCGAGCTTTAGTCCCAGTTCGTTGGGTTTAGTGGACGGTAAGCTTCGAGATCCGGTGCTGATCAGTCGACCAGTCAGCTCAGGGAAACAACTGTCGATGCGATGGATAAGAGCGTGCTGATTAGCGTGAAAAGCTTCTGCCAAGCTATAGCGACCCGGTTGCTCAATGAAGTAATCCAGTACTCCCCATCCACCATATCCGTACCAAGTGAGTACCGTGTATCCAACCATTTGCTGGACATTGATGTCATTCATCCAAGCAAGTGCCATCGCGTCAGGTCCATCAATATGACCCATGAGGCAATTGCCGACTGCTAAGTAAACCTTTGGGTTGGTCGACTGAATGCGGAACCGATTGCCAGAGGTAGGGCGGCCAAACATTTTTCCGGATTCAGATTGAAAATAGCCATTTTTGTAACGAAAACCTATTTGCCAATTTCTTTCAGTTGCATGACCCGATGTGACAAAAAGATCCGTGCAATCATCACGTAGAGTGTTAGCTAGAGCTAGCGTCGTATCAGCTGGCCCCTGAAGCTGAGTGATTGCTGCTCCTAACTTTTTTTCTACTTGTTTGTGCTGCACTAATTCGTCGTACCATACTCCCTCCTTGCACTGCGAAAGTGCAATTTCGGTTCCTGCTGCTACTCGATCGATGGTCAATGGTTGCTCATTCGATGCAATCCGAAGTGCATTTGCGGCATCGTAGCCCGTGAGGATTCCCCAAAGAGTGTCGCAGTAGGGGTCGCTATCAAGATCACGTGTGAGGCGATGAACTGACGCGACAAATTCTCGTGTTACCTCGTCGGGCCGTGCGACGAAACAACTGTATTGAGGGTGAATATCTGATAACGCCTCCAAGACTTCTTTCGGTGATGTATTCCAAACGATGGTGGTCGCTTTGGGGTATTTTGTTTCCAGTGCAGAAACCACCTCTGACCAATCTGATTTTTCTTTCGTGTCTGAGGAGACCACAATTGCATAGGAGAAGTGATTCGCACAAGCTAAGGTGGTCATCGAAAGTAAAAGGGCGAAGGAGATAGCAAATCGCATGGTTCTTATTACTTTCAATCAAAAACGAGACGGGGAAATCGAGGTTGTTGAGAGCCACTGAATTTCATGTTTTAGTAACGCATTCAGTTTAATTACACTGATGCAAATTCCGTAACAGTTTATAAGAGGTGCGTGCTCGATTGATCAAGCAGCCACGATATTTTCAAGGGGTCAGCCAAAGACGATGCAAGTATTTACGCGGATGACACTGATTCTTTTCTTTCATGCTTTTCTAACGCTTGTGGTTCGAGCTGAACGTGTACCCAACGTTGTCCTGATTGTCGCCGACGATCTAAACTGCTTTATTGAACCTTATGGTGACAACGTAGCGATTACGCCGCATCTTACTGAGCTCGCGAGCCGTGGGCTTGTGTTTGAAAAGGCATACTGTCAGCAAGCGGTTTGCAACCCTTCTCGAAGTTCTTTCTTGACGGGTTTGCGTCCCAACACCGTCAAGGTTGACGATCTTCGTAAGAACTTTAGGGAGGCTTCCCAACTCGGAGAGGCACTGGTCACGCTGCCACAATTCTTCAAAGAACGTGGCTACTTTTGCCAGAATATTGGCAAGCTGTTTCACAACATGGGAGAGACGCAAGACCGCCAATCATGGTCGATTGATGAGGTCTTGCATAAAGGAACGCATTCCGCCGACACCATTCATTACAACACACCGAAGCGGTTGCGAAAAAATCAGTTTTCAAAAGCGCCTGTCATGGAGTCGGTGGACGTACCTGATACCTTTTATCGGGATGGGCAGATCGCTCATTTAGCGGCTTCTGTTCTGAGGGATCTTCCTCCAGAAGGGAAGCCATTCTTTCTCGGCGTTGGCTTCTGGCGTCCCCACTTACCCTTCGTCGCTCCCCAAAAATATTGGAAGCAGTACGACCGCTCGCAAATTCAGATCCCGCCAGCAATCGATCAGTATGCATTCGTTCCATCGATCGCACTGCATGATTCGAGGGAGCTGTGGAGTTATGGCAATCTGCGTGAGAAGCAGTCGTTGGCAGAGGAGGATGTCCGCGACCTGAAGTTGGGTTATTACGCATCAATTAGTTTTCTGGACGCTCAGGTCGGGAAAATTTTGGATGCGATCGATCTCGGAGGCCATCGCGATAATACCATTGTGGTTTTTTTATCGGATCATGGATTTCATGTTGGTGAACGAGGGTTGTGGGGCAAGACAACGAACTTTGAATTGGACGCTCGGGTTCCGTTCATTCTTAGTGACCCTCGTGCAGTAGGTAGCCACGGAAAGACCAGTTCGAGCTTGTGCGAATTAGTCGATCTTTATCCCACGCTGATCCATTTATGTGGATTTCAGGCTGAAGAGAATCAAGTATTGGAGGGAGCGGATTTAAGTCCGCTGTTGAAGGATCCGACGATCGATATTAAGCCGGCAGCCTTCACGCAGCATCAACATCCGTTTTATGGGTCCCGAGATCAGTGGAAGGCGGTGGGTTACTCAATCCGAACGACTCAGTGGCGATATACGGAGTGGCGTGCAATCGACTCGCAAGAAATTTTAGCGAAGGAGCTTTATGATCACTCCAGTGATTCACAGGAAATGACCAATGTGTCTCACCTTCATCCGGAAGTGGTTAATCAACATGCGATCGAACTGTTGCAACTGTTTCCAATCCACTCCGAGTGAACGATTGGTTAAAGTGATTGTATAAGTTACTGAGCCTGATTGAGATCACAGTCATTTTCGGCTATCACCGGGGTTCCGACCAAATTCGTTGGGTGGGTGTAGAGATACTTCCAAACCGGCTCGTAGAGCAGTTCGCCGTTTTCGCCGCTTGGTGAAGCACGACCTGGCGTTACAGAAGAGTGAGCTCTTTTGGCATCACCACCAACGTCTGCCCCAGATATCAGGCGTCGACTATTGGAATATGGAGGCTGATTACGGTCGACATCGATGATCGGCCCGTATTGGTTGAGACGTAATAGCTGCCAGGATCGACAGTAGTGATCTGCAGTCCATCCACCATCAAGAATGTGTGTGAATCCAAAGAAACAATTTTCTGGCGTCGCGGAATAGAGATTTTGCCAATCTTGATCTTGATCGCGTGGGCCACAAAGCATCACCACACGGCTGACCTTTTGATGTTTCGCAAAGCGTGTTGCAGTGGTGCTTCCATGTGAAGCACCGCTCACAATGACTTTATCCCAACGCACTCGGTCTTTAGTTGGCGTTAAGAATTGATGCCAATTTCCTGTCGGGTGCTCTTGATCAAGCCAGATCAAAAATTTCCTTGCTCGCTCTGCTGCTCCGTCACGAAGTTGAAGATCAAGCTCATCACTGTGGTCTTCCCCTGTCGCCGCTTCCAGCCTGACAAGTCCTCTGGCTACATTTGATTCAGGTTTAGGCTGGCATAGCTTACCAAACCAGCCTCGTGCGTAATGGACATCAATTGTGTGTAAGCCATAGGAGTTGAGACGTTTGAATAATTCTTCATTATGACCCATCAACCAAAGCACAAGCTGTCCGCGTGATTTAACCGAGGTATCCACGCTTGCATACTGAAGATCACTCGGCTTGTGTGTGGTTCCGCGTGTGAATCCTACAGCTGGATATTCACCGGTGTGGGGGTCAATTACACTCGCTCTTGCTTTCAACGTGTATCGCTGAGGATTCGTATCCTCGCGTAATTGAATCGTTGTCTTGCCGTGCAAGGAATTACTTGATTTCTTAATGGCTTCCTCAGCTATTTCACGCAGGAAATCACCATAGTTTGCATCAAGACCTTCTGGGGTGAAGTTAATCATGCGTGGTGACTCATCGAACAAGCAGGCATACCAAATGCAGGCCGCAAGGTATTTTCCCGCACGATTGGCATGATGCCCATCCATCTTGAGCACCTTTTGATCGTCGACATTTTTCCACTGATAACCGTCATGCAAGGAATGTTGTTGGTCGGGAAGAGAAGGGAACTGAGCGGTTACCGCGTCAAATTGGTTGTCTGGCTTGTACCCGTACTTGGGATGTTGATCAGCTAGCCAGAATGCTTGGCCCGAAGGAATGATCTTCGTGTGTAGCTCATCGGCGATCGTTTCATAAGCATTCTTCAGGCCTTCGAACATTTGCTCCTGTGTTGAGGGTTCTCCTGATCGGGTGTTTGGTCTCGAAAAACGTGGGTCGTCAGACCGATAAGCCCATGTCTGGTGCACGACTAGTTCAGCTTGAGGTGCAAATCGATGTACCAAATCCGCAATTCCTTGGGCGTAAGGACGATACGTACTAATGTCGTGGCTTTTGATGCTGAGTTGCTGAATTGTGACAAAGTCCCAATGATCCGATGAAAGAGCTTCGGTAAGTGTTTCTCCATTGGAGAAAGGCGTACCGAATCCCTCAATGGGATCCACGGGCTGAAGTGCTCGCTCGTGGTGAAGGTTGAGTGGTGATCCACCGATGTGTAGTCGCTTGTGGATGAGTTGGTGACCCGAGCTCTTGACGATTGTGTTTAAGAACTCAGTTCCATTTTCAGTGAAGCTATTGCCAATGGTAAGTATCCGAATGGTTTTTCCTTCGGCAGCAAATAAAACTGGTGAACCAATCACTACGAGTGAGGCAATAAATAGCAACGAGGTAATAGAGAGACGAATCATAAAGATGATCTTAAATAGCTGTGAGGATTTTGATTGGTTCAACTTGCTCTTTGTGATGCACCGAGCACAGAGAGCTTGGTCATGCTTCTACGATTAAATCGGATTTTGCGATCGCCTGACACGCCAGAACCATGCTGCTGGCTTGTTCTTGATCAGTGAGAGCATCTTCGCAGTCCATGTCAACTTGTCCACGAATTAGCTTCACTTTGCATTGTCCGCATATCCCAGCACGGCAGTCGGATTCGATAGCGACGTTGTAGCTTTCCGCTAACTCAAGAAGGGTTGTGTTATTAGAGATATTAGCTTTTTGTTTCGATTTTAAGAATTCAATAGTGTGTGTTTCTTGGCCTGTTGTATCGACTGGTACTGTTCCACGATGTTTTCCTCCAAAGCTTTCCCGATGAAGATTTCTCGCGTCAATTCCAGTCTCTAGAACCATGGAGGATATTTCATCGGCCATGGCGTTGGGCCCGCAAATGAATACATGTGTCCCGTCTTGATCCAGCTCCATTTTGCGTATCGTCTCAGAGTCTATGCGTCCCGTATGACCAGTCCAATTTGAATTGCGATTTCGGGTAAGCGTCTGCTCAATCGATATGTTTTTATGTAATTGACGGATCTTTCGTAATTCATCATTGAACAAAAGATCGGATTCTGTTTTGGCTGACAGAAGAACTCTCACCTCACCTTGCCAATTGACATCACGTATGAAGCGTATCATGGACATGATAGGGGTGATTCCGACACCGCCGGCGATAAGAATTAATCGGCGAGTGAGGTCCGCGTCGAAAAAGAATTTTCCGTGAGGTCCATTCACGCGAAAAACATCACCCACATTTGCGCTGTCATGTAGGTAACCGGACCCTTTTCCGCTCGGTTCTTTCTTTACGGATATCTCGATCCAATCGAGCTGATTTGGAGATGACGCAATCGTGTAGGATCGCTGCAGCGGTGCCGAGTTGTTGTCCAGAGTGAGGTTGATAAATTGACCGGCTGAAAACTGAAACGGCAGTCTGTCACGATCGTTTGGAGCCAATCGAAAACTTTTCACGTTATGTGACTCATCCATGATTTGGGTCAGAATAAGATCACCACTCCATTTGCTATTCGTTTTGATTACCTCAGAACCTTCTGCATCAACATTCGGGTTGTTTGCGGTTCCGCGAAAGGGGATGCGGCTGGCCAGAATGAATCCGAGAATCATGGCAAATGCAATTGGTGATTTCGTATCAGATTTCACTTCCATGTAATAGTGGAGCACGACTAGCCCAGCAATCAGGTAAGCCAATCGATGTAGACGCTTCCATTTCTTAATACCCAAACGCTGTCGCATTCTTTGAGTTGACGTTAACGCGAGAGGTAGCAGCAGCACAATCGCTATGGTGCCGACCAAAAGAAACCGTCTGGTTGCCATTTCACGGATGAGGCTTGAGACATCTCCTTCTCGATCGAGAAAGAAATAGATAGTGAGGTGGACAACCGCGTAGAAGAAGCCAAAGAGCCCGAAGGTTTTTCGTGCCGCGAACCAATGCTTTTGACGTGTGAATCGAATAATCGGGGTAACTGCAAGAGATAATAGCAACAAGATTAAGCTGACAATCCCCGTAATATGGATTGCTGTATTAATCGCGTTGGCGCCTAGATTCTGATCCCAATAATCCAGTCCAAGAATTGCTAGGGGGATGCTGGCGTTCGTGCAAATCAGCAGATTTGTGAATTTAGATGAGCTCATCAACTTGCTCGACTTAAAAATATGTTCTTAGGTCTATTCCGTCATAAAGTGATGCAACTTGATCTTCGTATCCATTGAACATCAGCGTTTTCCGCCGACCTGATTCACCAATCCGTTGCTCCGTTGCTTGACTCCACCTTGGATGATCGACATTTGGATTTACATTCGCATAGAAACCATATTCGGATGGTGCATACCGATTCCAACTCGTTGGTGGCTGCTGATCAACTAAGGTGATTCGCACAATCGACTTGATCCCCTTGAACCCATACTTCCATGGAACGACTAATCGAATTGGCGCACCATCTTGCGGAGGTAGTTCTTTACCGTAGAGACCCGTTGCTAGAAGCGTCAGGGGATGCATCGCTTCGTCGATGGTCAGACCTTCAACGTATGGCCACTCAAGCACGTTTCTCTTCTGGCCAGGCATTCGGATTGGGTCATGTAACGTTTCAAAGGCAACGTACTTTGCATTGCTAAACGGGCTCGCAGTCTCAAGTATCTGGTGGAGCGGTAAGCCAGCCCAAGGTATGACCATCGACCATGCTTCGACGCAACGCATTCGATAAATACGTTCCTGCGGTGATGCAATCGAGTGGATTTGGTCAATAGTTAATGTTAAAGGATTCTCGACAAGTCCATCGATTGTCAATTCCCAGTTGTCTGTCTTGAAGTCTTTCGCGACTGAAGCAACTCGGCGTTTATCCGTGGTGAACTCATAAAAGTTGTTGTAGTTGATCACGTCAACTTCAGGTGTTCTGGCTTCAGCGGTTTCCCATCCATTCGCAGATGTTATCGTTGTCACATCGTCCTGTGGTACGAGGCCTTCAAGTAATTTTGCATCATTGGTGACTTTCTCAGCAGGATTAAACCACCGGTAGACAGAGGCGGTTGTTGCTGTGCTCAGAGCAACCGCGCCCGCTCGCATCAAGGCTCGTCGATTAAAATACAGATGCGGCGGTGTGACTTCATCCTTGCTAATTTTTTGCTCGTTCATGCTTACTTACCATTTTGCGGACACGGTCGACATCACGATCTGTGAACGGGTGGAAGCCTCTGTCTAGTTGGGCGAAGGCGACAAGGATCACTTGTTTTCAAATAATGCAATGACGTTATCTAGTGGTCGGCCAATGACAGCCTGCTTTTCATGCTGGACGATCGGGCGTTCAATCAGAGAGGGGTGGTCGGCTAGGAGTTGAATCCACTCCAAGTCCGACAGCTTTGCAGATCCTAGCGATAGTTCTTTGTAAAGCTTTTCCTTTTTGCGTACCAATTGCTCGGGTTTGATCCCCAGTTGTTTCACAATCGTTTGAAGTTCGTTAACGGTTGGGGGTGTCTCAAGGTATTTGATGATTTGGTGGGGGATTTTGTTGGACTCGAGGTAGGCGACTGCATCGCGTGATTTTTTGCATCGGGGGTTATGAAGAACTTTTGTAGTCATGATTCGAAGCTAGGAGGAAGCGGTGATACGGGATCGTCAGATGAGGTGGATGAAAAAATGCTGATGATTCAAAATGTTTTTGTTGCAATTTGGAAATTTTAAGCGATCGATGCCCTGCTCTGAATAAGACTTTAAGTGGGACACTGTATGATGGTTTGAGGTGAATTGAGTGACGCGTAATGCATCGTAACCATTGATTCAAACGTCGTCTTCAATCAACCAAGTTTGTAAGCCCCGTGAGTATGGATCTTTAGTGAGGACAAAATGGCAGATCTCGAGTTGGATTGTAAGGCGATTAGTTGTCCCATGCCGATCGTCCGAGTCGCAAAAGCAGTTAAATCAATGACACCGGGGCAGACCTTGGAAGTTCAAGCCACCGATCCATCTTTTCAGGCTGATATCGAGGCGTGGGCGCGTCGAACCGGGAATGAACTTGTGTCTTTTACGACTCAAGATGATGTTCATTCGGCCCTCATTCAATTAAAGGGTTAATCCAAGAAGAGGACATCAAAATTATGGAACTGAGCCAATTGCCCGACGAACTTCGGGCAGAAATCAAAAGGATTATCGATGATGAGGTTGAGAAGAAGACTCGCGGTTTTAGCGATGCTCTAGATCAATTGCGACTGCAAGTTGAAAAGTCCGGATGCGCTGGAGAGCAGGAAGACCGTGCAACGCTTGTGGTTTTTAGTGGGGAGATGGACACTCTCTTTGCCGCATGCACAATCGCCTCGGGTGCAGCTGCAATGGGTATGGAAGTGTCCATGTTTTTTACTTTCTGGGGCTTAAACGCAATTCGTGTAGGGCGTTCTTTCAAGGGTAAGACCATTACCGAAATAATGGTTGCGTGCATGATGCCGGGGGGCCCAAAAAGCGTCCCGACTAGTCGCATGAATATGGCCGGTATGGGCCCTCGATTCTTTAAATACCTGATGAAAAAACGAAACGTGGAAGAGCTTCCAAACCTAGTCGAGTTGATCCAGGATCTTGGAGTGCGAATGGTTGCATGTGAGACATCCATGATGGTCATGGGCGTCAAGAGAGAGGAACTAATTGAAGGTATTGATTATGGCGGTGTCGCGACTTATCTCGAAGACGCAGCAAAATCAAAAATAACCTTATTCATTTGATACCCATCATTCGCATGCAACTTTGGAATGGTTATGAATCCCGACGATCACGGTCGTTTAGAGGCTCTTGTTGCGGAAAATGAGCGTTTAAAACAGCAGGCCGCAAATCTTGCTGATGCGAACGTTTATGCAGCTGAATTACTAGCTGCACTAGAGGAAGCGCACGATCGTGAGCGTGAACTGGTTCAACGTGGTGAAGAATTAGAACTGCAGACGCGTCTCGATCTAGTGCTGCAGGAAGAGAGGTCAGAGGCACGTCTTCTGGAAAGGGTGGCAGAAGAACTGATGAAGACAGATTCTTTGCGGCTCGATGCCATTGAAACGCTCAGCATTGATTCCGCGGATTCTGGCCGAGGCGATGTCAGCGTTCAGATAATGGCTCCAGCAACCGTTGATGCGGGCACGTTTCATGTGCCTGTCTGGAATGAGGGTGGCAGACAGATTGTTTTGCAAATGCGAATCGACGAGGTTCCTGATCGTTGGTGCGAGCGTTGGTTACGACTGCTGTGGTCGGTTGGACGGCAGGCCGGTGGAGCGTTGCATCGTCTGAACGTGGCTAACGAAAATGAACGCATGACCGAAGAGTTGATTGTTGCGAGGGATGAGGCGTTAGAGTCGAGTCGGATAAAGTCCGCTTTTCTTGCAAACATGAGTCATGAATTGCGTACGCCGATGAATGCCATTCTTGGTTATTCCGAGATGCTGATCGAAGACATTGATTGCATGCCAGCCGAAGAGGTGGTTCATGATCTGCAGAAAATTCAGTCAGCTGGTAAGCATCTACTCAATTTGATCAATGATGTGCTCGATCTCTCGCGAATCGAAGCGGGAAAAATGACCACCTACGTTGAACCGTTACAGATCGAGACCTTCGTCAGTAGTGTCGTGGATACGGTTCAACCTGCAGTCAATAAAAATCAGAATACCTTGCAAGTCACCTACACCGAGGATATCGGTGTGATTGTCACCGATCAGGTGAAAGTTCAGCAGTCTCTTTTGAATCTTCTTTCCAACGCTGCCAAGTTCACCAAAGAAGGAACCATATCTCTGCGTGTTCAGAGTTGTACTTCGGGATCGGGAAATCGCGTGCAATTTATTGTCGCGGACACAGGTATTGGTATGACTGAGAGTGAGGTTGCACAGCTTTTTCAAGACTTTGTACAGGCCGATAGCTCAACAACAAGGAAGTATGGTGGTACTGGTCTGGGTTTGAGTATTAGTCGCCGGTTCTGCCAGATGCTTGGTGGAGATATTTACGTCGAAAGTAAACCGGGTATTGGATCGCGATTTACCATTGACCTTCCGCGGGTTTGCCAATCGATCTCTGCGACAGAAGACGGTATCGGTGAACAAACTGAGGAGCTATTAGTTGATACGTCAAAGGTGCTAGAGGTATCACGATTATTCAAGAAGGACGGTGTTCCATCGATTCTTGCGATCGATGACAATCAAGACTCTTTAGACATCATCAAACGCACTTTGGAAAAAGATGGGTTCGATGTGTTGACCGCGGCATCCGGTCGGTTGGGTCTGGAGATAGCGCGAGAAGTCAGGCCGGACATTATCACCTTAGATGTAAAAATGCCTGATCTGAATGGTTGGCAAGTGTTAGCAACTTTGAAAGCTGATGATCAGTTGAACTCGATACCGGTGATTTTGCTATCTGTTGTCGAAAACCGCGATATCGGAATGGCTCTCGGTGCGGTCGACTGCCTTTCAAAGCCGATCGATTGGGTTCGGTTGTCTTCGGTTCTCGATCGACACGCTGGCGTCCAAACTCAAAACAAGATCTTGATTGTTGAAGATGATCCGGCAAGCAGTGAGATCGTTGTTCGCTTGCTGGCTCGAGCAGGTTGGGATATCGAAACCGCAAGTAATGGGCAGGAGGCAATGGAAAGAATTCGCGACGGGCGTCCAGCTTTGATCGTCTTGGATTTGATGATGCCTGTCATGGATGGATTCGCGTTTACGGACCAACTTCGTTCTCAGAAAGAATATGTTGATATTCCGATCGTGGTGCTTACCAGTAAGTCCTTAACACCTGAAGATCATCGCCGACTCAATGGTCAGGTCGAAGCGATCATGAATAAAGGGGACGGTACACGACAGTTATTATTGGATTCAGTGAAAACTCTGCTTCGCGGTAGTTCGGAGTAGATCGAAAATATTATCGCTGGAACTTGGATCCCTTTCCGGTCGGTATTAGGGGTGTTGCTAAGCCACCGAGCAAAAACTTTTTTGACGGTATTGCAGATGAAAAAAATATTGTTGGTCGAAGACAACGAAATGAATCGAGATATGTTGTCGCGACGATTGATCCGACGTGGATTCGAGGTGGCGATTGCCGTAGACGGACGGCAAGGTGTTGAAATGGCCACAACGGAGACGCCCGATGTCATCCTTATGGACATGAGTTTACCTGAGATCGATGGTTGGGAAGCAACACGAATGATTAAAGGTAATCCGCAAACCGGTGCGATTCCGGTCATGGGGTTAACGGCACATGCGATGGCTGGTGATCGGGAAAAATGTCTCGCAGCGGGTTGTGATGAGTATGGTTCTAAGCCGGTAGACTTTGCAGAATTGATCGAGAAAATTCAGCGACTCACAGGAGAGTCCGAGTGAGCGACAATACCAAAGCTTCTGATGATCCCGAAAGTGACAAGAGAAGTATGCGAGAATTCCGGCACGACCTGTTGTCTTTGCTCAATCAGATCCTTGGGTATTCAGAGCTGCTGGAGGAAGAAGCGGGTGATTTAGATCAGCAATCACTCGTTGAGGATATTCAGCGAATTCAAAAGATTGGGCGGTCCATGGAACGATTGATTTCGGACCGGCTAGTCGCGGCATTCACCTCAAGCTCCACAACACTTGAATCTCAATCTGCCGGACCGCAGCTGCCTCTAAAGGTAAACTCTGAAACCGGTGGCGAACGCCTTGATGTGGTGGCGGATTTTTCAGGTACGGTACTGGTCGTTGATGATGAGGAGAATAATCGTTTGATGCTGTCTCGACAGCTTGAAAGATTGGGCTTATCAACGGAGGTGGCTTGCTCGGGGGAAGATGCATTAGGGTATCTCGAGAACGAGGCTTTCGATCTTGTTTTACTAGACGTCATGATGCCAGGACTCTCCGGCATTGAAGTACTTCATGTTATGAAGTCCAACGAACGGTTGCGTCATGTGCCAGTGTTGATGGTATCTGCGCTTGGAGAGATGGATACCGTGTGTCACTGCATCGAATCCGGTGCCGAGGATTTTCTTCCCAAGCCAATACAGGCGACGCTCCTGCGTTCTCGAGTTGGCGCTTGCCTCGAAAAGAAGCGATTACTCGATCGCGAACGGAGTTACATCCAAAAAATTGAGAGCACACAGGCTAGACTTGCGGCGGAACTCAAAGAGGCAGCCGACTACCTTCACACCGTCTTCCCTGACCCTGTTCTAGAGCCGTTTCCAGTCAAGTGGAAACATGCACCATGTTCGGAACTGGCCGGTGACGCGTTCGGTTATCACTGGATCGACGAAGATCATTTTGCTTTCTACATCCTTGATGTGAGCGGACACGGAGTCAGGGCTGCCTTGCTCGCGGCATCAGCGATTAACGTGATTCGATCCCGGCTGGTCGCTGGCATCGATTGGCACGACCCCGGGCAGGTACTACAAACGCTCAATAACATGTTTTTGATGGAAAGACAAAATCACTTGTTCTTTACCATGTGGT
>JAKMEW010000282.1 GCA_022425745.1 Rubripirellula sp. | reverse complement strand
ATTCACAACAACTCGTTCTCAGCTAGCTCACGAAATGAACCACGATCGATTGGCGAGAGCGGCGGGAGGTGGCTTTGGTGCTTCGAACGCTCTATCAATTGTCCGAGCGTGACTTCGGTCACGGGGTCAAAGAGGAACGCGGTCGGAGCAGTCCAGCGATGTGCACCGATGTCAATTTTTTCTTCACCATAGATGCCGATTGCGATTCGTCGTCCTCGAAAGGTTCTTCTGACGGTATCAATTAGCTCGATGGCCGTTCGATCCGAAAGTTGTTGCTTTGCCAGGATCAAGCGTAGATCCCCGCCTTGATCGACGAGTCGCTGCGCTTGAGACACTGATGAGGCACGCAGCACTTTGAATCCCATGCTTTGTAGCAGTTGCTCGTAGTCTTGAATGTATTCCGGTCGTGTTTCCACCAAGATTGCTGTGGGGGTTTCTCTGAGTCGTGCCATTTCACTGAACGTTCTTCTCACCTGACTCACACCAGGATAGGAAGGTTGCTGGTCGAGTTTGGAGATTGCACTGGCTGCTTCGTATCGCAATTGTGTCTGGTCTGCGACGGCCGCCTGCACGAGCGAGCTCGGTGAGCCAGACGTCCCCCTGATGAATTGTTTTTGCTGCTCAGGAGTCCACGCTGTATTCGGGATAGTTCGCACCAGTCCAATAGCACCTGGAATCAAATCGTCTCTCAACGCAATGGCTAGAATGTCAAGGACCGATTGAGCGTCATTCAATACCTCGAATCTTTGGGTTACCCGATCAACCTGTGCTTGGTCACCCCAGTCAGGATCCGCCATCAGCTCGTAACCGATGGTGTGGAGGATGGTCAACGCCTCGGTCTGCCCTGTGAGTTGGCCAAATCGTTGCAGGCGTGCTGCGGCGTCATAGACGTCTCGGTATGACGCAAGATACGTTGGCGTATTTTGAATGGTCACACCGTCCCGCGATTCGTTGATCGACCATAAGCTTTTGGTTGATCCATCGTTGAGTTGTCGACTTGCTGTGATAGCGAGCTGCTCGAGGTCAAGCGTCAGTGCTTGAAGCGTTTCTGATCTGCTTGGAAAGCTTTTCCCACGCTCGAGTTGTGATTCTGCGACGCCTCTTTCTGGCTGAGTTGAATCTTGAGCATGAGCCGCGGTGGCGAGATCAATGATGTTCTTTTCGAGATCGATTCGAGCGAGTGAGTGGATGGCGTGCTGGCGACACTCGGGCGTGCCATAGAGCGCTATCTGTCGTAGTGCATCGGTCCCACCACCCCCAAGTGCAACCAGTGTGCTCAGCATTCGATTAAGTTTTGCGTTGGGTTGCGTCTTGCAACAAGCCGACACCAGTTGTTCGATTGCGGCTGTTCCACCCGAAAGGAGCGTCCTTGTGGCTTGCAATCGGGTGTCTTCGTCTTCCGCAACCAGTTCTTCTATCGCCTGAAGTAATCTCTGGCTTGATTCGCTGTAGGAGCTCGCTGCTGCTTGGAGTGCATCGAGGCTTTGGTTTCCTTGGGCACTTAAGATTTCGGGTCGCTTGAGTCGCAGGTAGTTGTCGGCTCCGATCGTTAGAAACATCTGAGCGAGTGTGGCTTCATCAAGCTGTTTTCCGGGAATCGACTGCAGCAGTTGGTCCGCCTCTTGCCAACGTTCGAGTGTCGCTAGTGATCCAATGGATGCTGCCAGTTGTTGGTTGCCGCGTCCCGCCTGCTCTAGGAGTTGCTTCAGCAACGGATCGTTATCCGCGAGAGGAACGACGGAGGGGTTGTCCGTGTTCTTTTCTTGCGCACCGGAACGACCCTCGATGACGGGAGCTTGATCAGGACCAAATAATTCCACTTGGCCCCAAGATGGCATCGACAGCAGGGTGATAAGCGGGATCAGAGCCAAGTATCGGGAAAGCATCATGAGGTTAGCATTGTTCAACGAGTAGATGGACGCTTCTGCAACATCTTAGTCTTAACTCGGTGAAAGAAAAAAGAAGGAATGTAATCCTGAGCAGTTTGGGTGCGGAAAATCAGCATGGAAAACCGCTTCGGCGCTCCCAGGCATCCCTTAATGCCTGAATCCCTGCCAATTACAGCAAAACGCTTGCTAGCAATCGGTTGCTCGTTTTGGGCTCAATTCTGCGTTTGCTGATCGCTAAGCCAGCTGTGCAGCCGTTGTAATTCCAGATGCTGGACGCTCCTCGGCGTGGCAGTTGCCGAGGCTGCCTCATTTGTTCTGGATTCTCGTAGCGACTGGGATTCCGCCTGGCCTGTGGGGAAGGCAGCGTTTAAGAGAAAGATCTGTTTTCGAATCGCCTGAACTCGCTCGGTTTGTGACCGCTCGCTGGAAGTCAACGCCACGGATTTTCCATTCTTTGAGGAACCCGACATGTCACGGTCAGGCAGACGATTGTGTTGTCTTTGGCGAACCTTCTGAAGAATTCTTTGATCCGCTTGTTCTAAGGACGCCTCGGAATCCAGTTTTAGTTCCGAATCAAGTTCTGGTTGTTGACGCAGTTCTTGCTCTGGTAACCGTCCTTGCTCCGGCAGAAACGCATGTCGGTATTTGTCTTCATTCGAAAGATGATTGGTGCGTTCGAGCGAGGACTTCTTTGTTGAATAGATTGGCGGGTTAATAGGTGTGACCAATATGATCAGTGCGGTGGCCAGATAGCTGAAGGATAGGAGCTTCCACATCATTTGTACCTCGTTTGCATTCGGCGATCGAAAGAGCGAGACATCTAAAAATCGATCAGTCGATCAGGATGGTTGGTAAGTTGTTGGCGATTTCTTCAAAGATTGAAACGAGTTCCTGTGCATCTGATGCGTGGTAATGTTTTCCTCCACCAATCGCCGCGACCGTTTGCATGAGTTGTTGGTCGGCGGATTCACCAAAAGTGATCGTGTGGATGACGACATCAAGCAGTGTCTGGATTTCTTCAGCGACGCGATCAGGATTGATGCCGGTGTTGTGAATCCCATCGGTCATCACCACCATTGTTTTGGCTGCGTAGGGTCGTGCCTCGTCTCGCTTCAGCGCGTCAAGGCCGCATTGCATTCCCTCGCCAATCGCGGTCATGCCGTAGGGACTCAGGTTTGCAAGACGATTTCGTGTGTTCCGGTAGTCTTTGTCGAGCGGGCTGTTCAGGGTCGCATCGGAAGCGTAGCTCGCAATCGCTACCTGTTCTTCTTGGCAGGTAGGTTCGAGTACTCCGAGGAATGCTTCAACGGCGACCAATAGGTCCTCCCATGGAGAGGTGGGAGCAGGTCCATTTCGGTAGTACGACTGCCAGACCCACTGTTGATAAGACGTCGGCGATACCCCCTTGGCATAGTAATAGTTTCCTCTCTTGCGAATCAGGATTCCGTTCCTGACGCCTGAATCGAGCACCGAACGATCCCAAGGAGACTGTCCACGTGGCCAGTCAAAGAAAACTTCCCCCATGGAGCCTGATCGATCGAGAACGAGGGCGATATCACGGTCCACCTGCATGGCAATTGCATCTTGTTGAACCTCGAATTGATCACGATCAAGAATTCCCGGCAGCAAGAGTGGGATGGTGCCTGATTTCGATTGGGTCGTTCGTCGTCCCCTGACTCGCACCGCATTTGCGAGGGAGCTTTGGTCACGGACAGCTTTGGTCGCAACTTTTGTGAACCGGTAGCGTTCCTGTTGCCCAGCATTTTGATCGGTTCGACCGAATTCAATTTCGTTCGTGGAGTCAGCGGTACGAATCCTCAGCCTTTTTCCCTGAACCAGGTTTCTTGCAGCAGTGACCTTTGCTGCGAGTTTTGCGTCGTCGGTCGATTGCAGTTCGCTGAAAGCTCGTCCGCCCGCTTTTGCTGCTGCATCGGTGGCAACCATTAATTCCGTTCTTGCAAGTTGGATTTGTGCCGTGTTGATGCAGAATGCTGCAAGCAGGGTCAGTACTGGGAGAAGGAACGCGACGACCGTTAGGACGCTGCCGCGATGGATGTTTCGGCGGCTGTGAGGCTTCTCTCGCCGCTGGTCACTGAGGTACTTGATGCGGCCAATTGAGTAGAGGTTGTTGACATCTTGAAGCCTGTTCATGACGTTCGTGTTCCCTTCGTCCCGGTGAGAAACGTTGTTGATTTAGAAGACGGCAAGTGGTGCTGCGACGCTCAGAATGCTTCGATGAAACTGTCGCTTAGGAAGTGGCTTGCCGATAGTAGCCTCGGTACCGCTCGGTTTTCAGCGTCGCAACGCTGGTAAGTTTTCCGTCAGGTAAGAACATCGGTGCGAAGAATGCGACTTTGTGAAGGTCAACCGATACCGTCACCACGACGGAATCTGCTTGCTGCCCCAATGGGGCGATTACCACTTCATAGCCTTGGCTGAACATGGCGGACAGGATTTTTGTCGCTTCCCGTTTCGCCTCGGCGGCTGTGGCGCCCGGCACCATTGCTTGACGGGCAGCATAGTAAGCAGCGTCCTGGGTGAGGTTTCTTGCGAGATGAAATCTTGCAAATTCAAAGCTGACAAAGATCATGCAAAACAGGAGGTTTGCGACAATCGCGAATTCAACCATCACCGCACCTACGCGTGGTTTCCGTCGTCGCCAAATACGTTGCTGCCTGTTCGTTGTGTTAAGGGCGAAAGACGAATTCATTTCGGCTCGGGGTTACGAGTTCTATTTAATGTTTGATGTGGCTGTCGTGTTTGATCCTCCGCACGGGCATGTACGCGATTTGGATACCCGGCTTTTGGATGCGCGACCCTTTGGATTACCGAACGGCGGTCAGGAGCTGGGGGAGTTTTCATATTCTTTTCGCATGGTGACCTTGGCAGAGAGCTTGAGGTTTTGCACCACCTGCGGCGCGATCAATAGGTTCCCCTTGATCGGCAAGGTGACGGTAACGGAAACGTGTTGGAGCGTCTCAGCGTCATCAAAGCTGGGGGTCGAGATTTTGACGCAGTTACTCGATGAGTACTTGATGTCACGTGACTTCAGGAAGGTAATCACGGATTCGATCGCATCGTCGTTGGTTTTACCCTTCTCAATTCCGTTCCTCGCTCCTTCGTAAGCCGCCAAGGTAGCCGCCTCCTTTAGGAAAATCATCGAGCAGACATCGAGAGTCCCGAGTGTGATCAGCAATAGCAGTGGGGTGATGATCGCCAGTTCAACCGTTGCGCTGCCTCGCCGCAGACGCTGTGCTCGATGTTGACACTTTGTGTCGTAGGTGTGATTGGAGGCGGAGGCTAGCCCTCTAGGCTGTATCATGCTGTAAACCAAATTCAACGTGGCCCGTGATGGATCGAAGCTCTATTGAATTTCTATTCCAACTCTTTTGATGAGGCGGGAGAACTTTATTAAAAAAAGTTAAAAACGAGTGGGACACGTTGGGAGTTGCTGCAACTCAAATGATGAACCACCCGTTTTGGAGGTCGCTAATGCACCAGATGCCGTGACGCGGTAAGATCTTGGCGAGTAACAAGAAATATAGGTCTGTCATGATCGAATAGGAGGGTTGTTTTGATTCGAAACGCAGTGGTCATTGGGATGTTTCTTTTGAGCATCGTTCCGCGAGTCGGGTGTGCTGAAGAGACAACACCCGTTGTGCAGAATGTACTATTCATTATCGCTGACGATTTGCGTGCGAATGTGTTGGGTTGTTATGGCGATCAATTTTGCAAAACACCCAATATCGACGCACTTGCGAAAAGAGGAATGTTGTTTCATCGCGCCTATTGTCAAGGAACATCTTGTGCACCCTCGCGTCAGTCTCTGATGTTTAGTCGTTACCCGGAACAGCGTGCTCGGAAGGGTATTGCTGCTGAGAAAGGTGCCTCCGCCGAAAATGGGAGTGCGGGTAACGCTGTTAACGGTAACGCTGTTAACATGGGGCAGCACTTTCGCGAGAACGGTTGGTACAGCGCTCGGGTCGGCAAGATTTACCACATGAGGGTTCCCGGAGACATCATCGCGGGCACCAATGGGCTGGATGTGGCATCGTCTTGGACCGAACGGTTCAACTCACCGGGCCTTGAGGCCCACACTCCGGGCGATTACGCATGCCTGAATCTGAATGTGTTCACGGATTCTCTTGCGAATCGTCAGTCAACGAAGATGCCGCACCGAATGTTCGTCACCGTTCAGTACGATGGTGATGGATCAGACCAAGCCGATTACAAGGCGGCATCCAAAGCAATCGATCTGTTGGAAAAGCACGCGTCTGAGAGATTCTTTCTCGCCGTTGGATTAGTGCGCCCACACTACCCAATGGTGGCACCCAGACAGTATTTTGATCCCTACCCTTGGCAGCAGATGCTTCTGCCTCCGCAACAGACGGGTGATCTGGATGACATTCCCAAGTTGGGACTCGCCGGTACCATCTCGTCTCGTAACCCGATTGGTAAGTATCCAGATAATCAAAAGCGGATGTGGTCCGGTTACTATGCCGCGGTATCCTTTATGGACGCTCAGGTGGGTCGGATTCTCGATCAACTAGATCGACTTGGGCTTCGTGAAAATACCGCGGTTGTGTTCACGAGTGATCATGGCTATCACCTCGGAGATCATCAGTTCTGGCAGAAATCAAATCTGCACGAGCAAGTTCTGAGGGTCCCGCTGGTGATTTCAACGCCCACGTTACCTGCCGGTGAATCCGATTCAGTCGTGGAATTGGTTGACCTTTTTCCGACTCTGGCAGAACTAGCGGGCCTGCCAACCCCCGAGAGCGTTCAGGGGAAAAGCTTAGTCCCAATTCTGAAGGACCCCGCCGCGGAAGTGAAGTCTCACGCATTGTCCTTTCATCAGGGCCACTCGCTGCGAAACAGTGCGTGGCACTACATGCGGTATCGCGATGGGAGTCGTGAGTTGTACGACATGAAACATGATGAAGGCCAGTTTGACAATCTTGCAAATTATGGCGACTACCAGAACATCGTTTTACAACTTGATCGAGAGCTTGATCAGAGTTTGCGAGAAAAAGGCTTGGCTGACTGATACCTGACAGATTCATTGTTTCTGAGTGACGACACGGAGTACTAAATGGCGAACGTTCGACCCAGTGGTCAGGTGATTTATAAAAACGACGAGAGAGTCGTTTTGGTTACCGGTGGCGCGCAAGGAATCGGTCATGCGATCGCGACGAGTTTCGTTGAATCAGGGGCCCGAGTGATCTCTTTGGATCTCGGGGATCATTCGGAATCAACATCCAGTGAATCAAAGATCGAAACACTGCGGTGTGATGTGACTGACACCGAAGCGTGTGAAGCGGTAATCAAGCACGTTCTCGGGAAGTATCAAGCGATCGATGTTTTGGTCAATAATGCAGCAATCCAGCCCGTGGAGAGTTATCACCCAATTCACCAGCTCGATGAGTCGGTGATACGTCGCATGACCGATGTGAATCTGTTGGGTTATTTGCGTATGGCTCGTTTGGTTTTGCCGATCATGCTTCAGCAAAAGTCTGGTGTAATTGTGAATCTAGCCAGTGGGCAAGCACATCGAACGGCGCGTGAGGTGGGAGTCTACGGGCCCATTAAGAGTGCTAACGTCATGCAAACTCGCCAGTGGGCAGTCGAGTATGCACGTCAAGGCGTGAGGGTGGTTTCCGTGTCACCCGGAGCCATTGATACTCCGATGGTCCGAGCTTCTTTGGAGGCACAAGGGGGGGAGGCATCGCTCGCCAACCGACATCCAATTGGAAGGATCGGTAAGCCCGAGGAGGTTGCCTCGGCTGTTCTTTGGCTCGCAAGCGATGATGCGGCATTCGTGACTGGAACCGACCTCGAGGTTGACGGAGGACTCGGCGCCTTTGGTGCCTTCGCTGATCCTTATTGAATTGGATAACCGCTCTGTCGAGCTAAGGTTCATCCGGATTTGCGATTTCCCGCTGAAAAACTCAATGATCCTGAAAAACTCAATGATCCTGTGAGATCTTTCTTTAGTTATCTTTGGGTGGTTGGTAGGTGTCGTGAAGGTGACGCACGATCCTGCCTTCTACCAAGTAAATCAAATCCTCAGCGATATTGGTCGCGAGGTCAGCAATGCGTTCTAGGTGTCTCGAGGCACTGAAGCAGTGAAGAGCCGGATCCACGTTGTCGGGTGACAAACGCATGGTGTCTTGGAGTTGGCTGATCACGTCGCGGTTAAGTGCATCCATACGATCATCATCACTAATGACACTCGCAGCTTTTGCAGCGTCCATTTCGACAAATGAATCCAATGCATCACGGACCATTCTGGTTGAGATATGAACCATTTCCGCAATTTCCGCGGGAGCTGGGAACAGCGGGTAGATTTCGAGTGACTTGGCACGTTCGGCGATGTTGCAGGCAAGATCCGCCATTCTTTCAAGATCGCTGTTGGTTTTCACCACCGAGATTAGCCACCTCATATCAGTCGCAACCGGTTGGTGTAACGCGAGGAGTTTGAGGCACTCTTCCTCGATGTGGATTTCACGTCTGTCAACGTCCGAGTCCCCGCGGATTACCTGATCGGCGAGCTCTGACTTTCTCTCTGTTAACGCTTTAACGGAGTGCTGGATCATTTGTTCAACGATACCAAACTGCTCCACGAGACTGGTTCGGAGTCGTTGTAATTCTCGATCAAGATGTTTCGTCAACCTAGTGCTCCATTCGCTGTACCCGAGTCGATGCTTTACTCAGGTGGATTCTTTGGGATCTTTACGACATCACGCGCGAGCGAATTAATTGCAAAATCAACCCGAGGCGTTGCTTGATCATGAATTACACCAATACCTTAGCCAAATCGTCCGCGAACATAGTCCTCGGTTTTCTGTGAGCTAGGCTTCGTAAAGATCTTTTCTGTTGTGCCGAATTCGACAACCCTTCCTTCGAAGAAGAAGGCCGTCTTATCGCTGCATCGTGAGGCTTGCTGCATGTTGTGAGTCACGATCACGATGGTGTACTGATCACGCAGTTCATCCATGAGATCCTCAATCGCAAGCGTGCTCGCGGGATCGAGCGCACTGCATGGTTCATCCATTAGCAAGACTTCTGGTCCGGTCGCAATAGCGCGTGCAATACAGAGTCGCTGCTGTTGTCCGCCGGATAAGCCGAGTGCGGGCGCATTCAAGCGATCTTTTACCTCTTCCCAGACTGCTGCTTTCCTGAGGGACCACTCCACCAAGTCAGACAATTCACTTTTGTCCAACTGCATGTGAAGCCTCGGTCCAAAAGCAACGTTTTCAAAAATCGATTTCGGAAATGGGTTTGCTTTCTGAAATACAATGCCGACTCGGCGGCGGAGATCGACCACGTCGGTTGATTTGTCCAGGAGGTCAATTTCGCCGAGACGCAAATTACCGGTTGCATGAGCACTGAAGATGGTGTCGTTCATTCGGTTGAACCATCTTAGTAATGTGCTTTTTCCGCAACCGCTCGGGCCAATGAATGCGGTGACCTGATTCTTCGGGATTTCGAGTGAGATCTCATGTAAAGCCTGAAACTCCCCGTACCAAGCGTTGAGGTTATTAGCCTCAATCGCAAATTGCGTGGCTTCGGAGACATCGGTCGAATCGTCTTCCGCAATCGGCTGGGGGGCAACTTGATTCATGATTCGCTTCGTTGTGGTTTCAAGCGTACTCGTGTTCATGACAAACTCTAACGGACTTTGTTTTGCATGCGTTGACGAAGAATCACAGCAATCGCATTAAAAGACAGCAGGATGATAAGCAGGACAACAATTCCTGCGGCCGCAATTGCATGGAATTCTTCCTGCGGCCGACTCGTCCAATTATAGATTTGCAGCGGCAGCACAGTGTAGCTATCCATCAGGTGTTGGGGTGCGTTCCTGATGTAGACAATCCCCGCGATAATCAAAATCGGTGCTGTTTCTCCGATGGCACGGCTCATCGCAAGAATGGAACCGGTGAGAATACCCGGTGCCGCTGCTGGCAGCGTGATGTTCCAGACGACTTGCCAAGGGGTCGCACCCAGCCCACGTGCACCGTCACGAAGAGATGAAGGGACGGAACGGAGCGCTTCTTGACTGCTAATGATGATCACAGGGAGGATGACTAGCATGAGTGTCAGAGATCCCGCCAAGACTCCGCGTCCGAATGGCAGGCTAAAGTAGTACCACGACTTCTCACTGATGCGGCCAGGGACCGTATCGGCGGCGATAGCGAGACTCAGTGCGTCCGGGTCGCTGGGCAGTTCGCCGAAAGGATCAAGTACTTCGATTTTCACTGGGATTTTTTGATCGCCCTGATACTCGAACATTTCCATCCCAGACTTCGCCACCGTTGGTGGATCGGAGGGCGATATCACGGGAGCCAGAAAGTAGCGTTCTTTCGCGTCTTCGACTCCCATGCTCATGAACGGGTCGCTCGCAAGATTTGTGAACTGATCGTAGTAGATCGCTCCGATCTCAAAGGAACTTTCGCCGCGTTTGAGCGAACCGACGAGTCCAAACATGGATACAAATGCAGTCAGGCCGAGGATTCCGTACACAACGCTTGGAACCCCGGCGAGGTTGCTAATGTTTAGCTGAATGACGGAGAAGATTCGGTTTGCCCAGCGACTTCGCGGTTTGAATTCCTCGATTAGCACAGCAGTGCCAATTCCGATCGGCAGTGTGATCAGTGCGCAAATGGTGCAAACCCAGATCGTCCCAGCGATTGCGGGCCAAGCTCCGGCTTCACTTGGCTCGGGCTCAGGCGTCCCCGAAAGAAGCGTCCATGAAAGTGATGGCACGCCCTGCGTGATGATTGATCCGATCAGGAAGACAAGAACGACGACACTGATGCAGGCAATCCCGATACAGGCGAGACGAAAATAGTGATCCAGTAGCATCCGTCCGACGGAGTTCCGGAGTCGTCGCTGCTGTTCTTGGCCCTGCTGGCTTGATTCCTCTTGGCCTTTCAAACGGTCATGTTCTTGAGGAGCTTGGCTCATTCATACGTCTCCCGGTAGCGGCGACGAACGATGTTGCCCACCATGGTCAATGAAAGCGTGATCAAAAACAAAGTGAATGCGACCGCGTACATGGAGAAGTATTCGGTTCCAAAATTGGAGACGTCACCACCAGCCATCTGCACCATGAACCCAGTCATGGTCTGGATCTCATCACGTGGGTCAATCGTCGCTTGAGGGCGGCTTCCCGCCGCTAATGCAACGATCATGGTTTCACCGATCGCACGTGCTACAGCAAGAAGGAATGCGCTGATGATACCGCTGAGCGCTGCCGGAAGGATGACCTTGATCGTCGCATCAAATCTCGTTCCCCCTAAACCCAACGCACCGTCACGCAGGCTTTTGGGAACTGACTGCAACGCATCTTCGGCGAGTGAGCAAACGGTCGGGAAGCATAAGATTCCGACAGCGAGACCAGCGCTCATTGCGTTGTAGACGTTGAAACCCTCATGAAGCCATTGAAGAAACGGCGTGATGGTCATGAGAGCAAAAAATCCATAGACAACCGTTGGAATCCCCGCCAGCACTTCAAGAATCGGCTTTAGGATGTCTCGGACTTTGCGTGGTGCGTACTCACTTAGATAAATTGCTGTCACCAAACCCAAGGGAATGGCAAACGCCATTGCGATTCCCGTCACCAGAAGTGTTCCGCTGATCAAACCCCAGATACCGAAGCTTTTGGTTTCACCAAGGAGTGGAGTCCAGTCTGCAGAACCCAGAAAGTTAGTGACTGTGACTTCGTCAAATTGAAAGAATCGCAAGGTTTCGGTCAGCAAAACACCGATGATCGACACCGTAATCAGCAGTGAAAACAAACCACAGCCGATCAACGCAAAGTAGATCGCAATTTCTTTAAACCGTGTGGTTGCAAGATCCTTCCGCCCGCGGGAGAGCAACTCTCTCACGCGTACATCGAGGCTGGTCGATGATGACTTCGATTCCGCCACGTCTCGGTTCATTCAGATGTTATTCCGATGTCTGAAAATGACAGACTCTTTGATCTGGTACTAACCCGGAGATCCTTTCCCAATCCTAAATCGGAAGCGTTCCTTTGACGCGACGACACGACAAAGAATCACGCTGATTAAGGCTTGCCTCGTGCAAACCCGTGTCAACTTCCTCAACCGCATTCCGCGTCCTTCAGTACGCGGAAAACGGCGGTGCACTGAGATGCTGAATCTCGAGCCTCACGATTTCTAACCGCCACGAGATGGAAAGCAATCCCCTCTAGAGAATCTTTTTCTGACTCGGTATTCCGAGTGATCCTCGACACGCTAAGATCGTGGACGTTGAGCGTCCGCCTGTAAACCCAACCGAGCGGATATTGCCGAGGAATCTCGGCAATATCCAACCTCCTGCTAGACCTACTTTACCAAGTTTTCCGACTTATAAACTTCGGTGACCGCGCCACCTCGCTTTTCCATCGATTCGGTGAGATAATGGGTTCCCGCACCTTTTGCCTGTGCGCGGCAACGCATCATTCCTTCGCGGTAGATCGCAGCGGGAAGTGCCACGTATCCAGTTGCCTGAGCCATTTTTGGTGCATTCTGTAAGTAGAAAGCGACAAACTGCCGCACTTCAGCTCGTTGGAATGACTTCGCATTGACGTAGATGAAAAGTGGGCGGCTGAACGGAGCGTACGATCCGTCTTCAATGGTGGTGGCCGTTGGGTAAACTTTTGCTCCGGTCGATGGGTTGACGATCGCGACGCTCTTGAGCTTGTCTTTATTCTCTTCGTAGTAAGCTACGCCAAAGAATCCAATCGCATTGGGAGATCCGGAAACGCCGGTTACCAAAACATTGTCGTCTTCACTTGTGCTCATGTCGGCTCGCAGGGAGGTTTCACTTTTCCCAACCGCAACTTCTTTGAAGTAGTCAAATGTTCCCGAATCGGTACCTGGAGCGAAGATCTTGATTTCGCTTTTAGGCCATCCCTCGCGAACCTCATTCCACGTTTTTGCATTGCCTGCAGTGGTGAAGATTTTTTTGATTTCGTCGACTGTTAGGTGATCAACCCAGTCGTTCTCTTTGTGCACGACAAGGGTTAGGCCATCGTATGCGACGGGGAGTTCGTAAAAGCTAACACCGGCTTCTTTGCAAGCCGCGAATTCGGAATCCTTGATTGGCCTCGAAGCGTCGGAGATGTCGGTTTCCCCTTTGGTAAATCGTTTGAAACCACCTCCGGTGCCGGAAACACCCACGTTCACTTTCACGTTTGAGTAGCTCTTGTTGAAGCCACTTGCTGCTGCCTCACTGATTGGGTAGACGGTGCTGCTGCCATCAATCTCGATGGTGCCGCGAAGACTTGAGTTTTGTGCGAACCCGCAAAGCGATACGGCGACGCTTAAGCAAGCAGTGGAGAAAAGTCTCGGAAGCGAAATGCTCATCGTTATCTCTGTCTTTTGGAGAGGCCACAAAGTCGCGTCGGGAACCCTTTCCCGATGATGGCAGAGACGTTAACAACGGGAATGGTTGTTATCGAGGCAGAGAATGCTTCAGATTTGATGAAGGTTTGGTTAAGAAGTGTCGTGTGCTCACCTTTGGCGATACGTGAATGGACCGCTTATGAGGTAGCACCTTGGTGCCGAGGTGGTGTGAAGGCGTCTTGAGAAATTCGGGAACTTACCTGCGGTCGGTGGCGAGTTTACGAAAGTACGCCTCAATCGCCTCTCGATAATGAGTCGGCAAATCGCGGCTGATCTGTTGGATTGCCTCCTGCCGCTCGGCCGGCGGTAGGTTGCCCCAACCGTCTTTATCCTTGATCTTCTTGCGATCAACGTCGCCGTTGCCACCACCGCCAGCAATTTGGCTGTCTTGCATTGGTGAACCCTGTCCACCTTGGCTCCCGCCTCCTTGGCCACTGCTAGCTTGCTGTTGTTGCTGTTGCTGCTGTT
>JAKMEW010000267.1 GCA_022425745.1 Rubripirellula sp. | reverse complement strand
CCACCAATTAGGGAGTGATTAGAGTTGATTTATGGCTTTCGGATAAATTCTTCGGCATAGCTACGGACTTCTTTACCATTAAGTACATGAACTCGACGAAGATTTTGCACCACTTCGTCGCCAAAGGAAGAAAGAGGAACGTGAACTAGAGTTTTGCGTCTGCTCTTTGCGAGACGCTTCCATCCGCGACCCGGCGGCGAAGTAGATACGATTGCAATTTCACGACCTCGGCTATGTAAACATGCTGCTGCAATCAATCGTTCTTCGAGGGTTGTTGCATAGTCGAGTTTTGGATCAAGCCATACGTCACGGATGGGAATTGGCGGGTACAGGAAAAGCGCACCACCGTATGTTCCTACGCCGATACCGGGACCGATCATTTCATCTGCGAAATGAGTGGCAAAAAAAGCGAGGGTAGATTCTTCGTTATGTTCCGCAAACCACGTGGTGCGCCAGCGATATTCTTTCGGGTCGGCAGGTGAATCAAACAGCATGACACAGGTGTCAAGATTTCCGCGGTTTGGCGGATTGACTTTGACATAGATTTCCTTGTCATGCCAATGTCGAAGTGTATCCCGAATGTCAATTCCATCCTTGACGCTGGTGGTAAATTTCTCGGTTCTAGCTAGATCGTTACCAATCAGCGCCTTGGCGCGTTCAAAGACCCTGCCGCGAAAGTTTTCAATCCGCCGGTCTTCGGGTGGATAGCTGCATTGGGCGTGAGGGTTCCAGTTGTATTGCCAATTTGTTTTTTCTTGTTTTTCCGCTTTTCGGTTTAATCGAATTGTTTTCCAGGTGACGGGTTGATTTGGTAAGCGGCTTTGCATTTGAACGATTGATCCATCAGGAAAAGTTGCCTGATTGATACCAAAAGTCAGAGCCCTATGATTCGATTCAGAGTTCGTTGGATCGTGGCCGTATCCGTAATGGTTCGCCATCTCTGCAACGTGTAACGCAAATTCATCTCCTAGTATTTGTTGGCATGCAGTGATGACTGTTACTAGGTCGGGAGTAAGTCGACGATGGATCAGAGATAGATTGCGTACGTATTGAAGGCACTTCGTGAGATGTGTTGATGTGATTCGGCGTGCCCTGTTTCCGAGGTCGCTTCGATAGGTACTTCTTGCCGCTAATAAAAGTTCTTTTACGCCATCGATGGTTGCGTTATCAGATGGTGATAGTTCAGACCTCGCACGTTCATACAATGATGTGATAAACGGTAGTTCTCCCAGCATGAACAAGTAGGTTCGCGGGTTGACAGAAGTCTTCACGGTTGACAGATGCTCTGTACCTCCGGTTTGATCATCGCTTGCGGAAGAATTTTGGTAACCAGTCGCGTAATATGCTTCTCGAATCCAAGGCCAATGGAGAATATTGGTGACAAAGAGAATGTTTTTGTAGGTGCGTTCCAGATCTCTCAAACCCGCTGCCATGGTTACCATGCGACGGCGAGTTTGATCTGATTCAGGTCTGGGGATTGCTGGCAGAAGAGCGGCCGCAAACTTTTCTATTGCCACTTCACGGACCGCATATGGATCCGGAACGCTTAAGGCAAACGGCTCAAAATTTTCGGATTCCAAATCAATAAATCTTCGAGGAATATGTTCTCCCATGCACAAACGAATTGCTGAGATGACTCCTTGGCAAGGGTCAATGGGGACATAGCTTGCGGTCTTTGCGCTAACTTGCGTCGGCTCCTCGGAAAACGTTGTTTGCCATTCTTGGTTGGGATAATCATGTGGATCGGTGCGGTGTTGCACCACCACTGAAGGCGTTGGCAATTGTAAAATTGCCGATTCAACCGGCTCTTGGAACGAGGATGGTAGCGGAACGGCAAGACAATCATGCGTGTGTGTGAGTAACCACTCAACAACGATTTTGGAGAATTCGCCACTGCCATAAACAATCGGCAGGACGGTGATCTTTTCACCCAGTCTCAGGAGTTCCGGAGTCTTACTCTCTTTGCTGCCCGACTCCATGACTTAATCTCTTGCAAGAAAATGATGACTGGATTGAAAACACGGGCAATCTATTCTTTATCAGCACTCGGCTGATTGATGCTCGCGCGTTGCACGATACTAGTGTTTTTCCAAAAACTCAATTGTCCACGCTTGCACCTTTGGGTCATCCATCAAAAAGCTGTGCAAGACAGGGACTGTTCTCAACCACTCGGATCCTTCCAATTTTGCTTCTTCGACGCTCACCACAAAATCACCAGAACCGTCGGTCAGAGGGTTCTGAATTACCTGTGCCGACACATCGCCGGCGATGATCGCAAAGGGGAATGTGGGAGTCGCCAAATTGTTTTTCAGTTTTTCCCATTCAGGTCCTAACTCGAGCCCGCCAGCACCTGTAATCCATCCGAAAACCCCCGTGGGAGCGAGTCGTCTTGCAATGGTTGCACCTTGATTTGGCGGTCCAAGCATGACGATGGATTTACATCTCGGCAGGATTTTTTCTGAATCTTCTTTTTGTAGGTCCGACAGTAGGTGTCGCACCACAATATTGCCCATGCTGTGTCCAACAAATCGGAATTCTGTTTGATCAGGCAGGTTCTCGAGCACTTCTCGCAGAGCTGCAGCGTGATCCGCGATCGCGCCACGAGTACTGGCATATGAAAAGCGTATCACTTGCGGAAAGCCTTGGCTCAGCAATTTCTTTTCAAGGGATGCCATCGAACCCCGGGTTCGCATAAGACCGTGTAAAAGGATGACTGCTGAATCGGGAGGATCGGTTGTTGATCGATTTGCGTACTTACGTTGCAGTAACGCCTCGCACGTGCTGCGTTTCCCCCAACTGAGTCGGATGTTGTCCGCGTCGAGTAGACGCCAGTGGCCGGTGATAGCGTTTTGTTGTAGCCGACAACCTTCACGATGGATGTGGTCGGTCCAGAATTGCATCCCTCCGCCTGTTTTCCATTCAAGATTGATAGGACCTGTCTCATTGTCCATCTTATTCAGTTCCAAAGTACTGTCTTGAGTTCTGCTGATGATTTGTGCAGGAGATTCAATAGGGAAGCTGATGGCGAGCAAGCACACTGCCAGTGTTTGACTGGTTAGTGTCCAACGATTTAAGAGAGCTGTGCGATCGATCATAAGTCTTTTGGTTTAAAGTGTCGGCTGTATTGAATGATACGATACGCTTTACCGTTGAACCATCGTTGTGATCAATTGCGATTGGTTTCAACGAAGGATTCACGGAGTGTTAGACGTAGAATTGTCAGTCGGAAACATTAGGCACCTGAGGAAGACTTCATCCATTGAAAAAATTGTTCAGGAGATATCGCTTGCGTGTTTAGGTTTTGTCTCAATGTTTCGACGGATAAATTTTCCAGCCGGTTTGCTTCTTTGTGAATGATGTAGTGTGTGGTGTTATCTTGATATTCTTGTAGTTTCCCACCGGCAGCATGAACGAGTTGCGTGATCTGTCGAGTTTCTTCTTTTCTTAATTCTTTTGCTAGAACAATATTTTTGCCGACCAAAGGCTGAATGAAGCCTAGTCGAATAGAGAGTCGCTGAAAGTTTTCCGTGTCATCCTTTCGAATCTCTGATTGATTACTCGGTTCGCCGTCTCCATTGCGCACGACTCCCGCAAGGTCATTGGGTTTAATAAATGGAAGGGAACCTGAACGCTGGGTTGATTGAGACTTTACGGAGCGAGATCGTTTGATGCTTGGCCCCTTCATTCCCCAAGATCCCGCACGGCCGCGATTAAGGCGCAGTTTTTTCTCGAGATCAGTTAAGGATGCAGATTCTTGATCTATTCCTGCTGCGAGTAATAGCTTCGCGCAAGCGATCGCATCTTCCAAGGCGTCATGATGTTGAAATCGTATGCCTAACCAGTCTGACAGAGGCTTCAACCCAAAACGACGCAGATGGGGCCACGTTCGGCGTGCAATCGAACGCGTGCAAGTGTATTGCATTTCAGGTATGGCTAATCGCTGTGTCCGAAGGGTTGAGAGGAGGACCCGAAGGTCGAAGGAGGCGTTATGAGCTACAAGACAGCTTTCACCTATGATTTGCTGAATATCGTTCCAAAGCTCACAAAATTCTGGTTCAGACCTTACCTCTTCTGGAGTGATTCCGTGAATCTGAATATTCGAACGGTGGAAGATGAACGGTCTAGGTCGGATCAGCCAGCAATGTTGATCAGCGATTTTTCCATCGATGACCTTCACTAAACCCAGTTGACAGGCGCTATCTGGGCGGCGGCTAGCCGTTTCAAAATCGATACTGGTGAACGTAGCGGAGAACACAGCGAGTGGGCATTGATTGAGGAAAATTCAGCAAATTGGTGTGTTGGTGAGCAGATTACACACGATGCTGGTAAAGGTTTGCTTAATTCCTTTCCACGCCGCGTATTAGGTCGATTAAATTAGATCATATTCTCTGCTTTGTCTCACCGAATGACGTCTCAGTTGAGCGGATAGATCTGAATTTGAATACTTCAATATATTTTCCACGAGCCAGTTCTCGATCTGGATCGCCACTTGTTTGGCTCTTCGTGGCTTGGGTTGGATGGAGTCATTTATTTTCTGCGATGGGACATGCGCAGGACTGGCCCATGTGGAGATACGATTCATCCCGCACTGCCGCTTCTGAGAATTCTTTACCCAAATCAATCGAACCGAAGTGGTCGATTCAGCATTCAGCGCGTCAGCAGGCATGGGATGACCCGCTCAATCTCGATTTGATGACCTATGATCGGATCTTCGAGCCGATCGTCCTAAGCGGAATCGTTGTTGTTCCCTATAACGACGAAAGTAAAGTTGTCGCTTACCGTTTAAAAGACGGTGACAAGTTGTGGACATTCTTTACCGAAGGTCCGGTTCGGCTTCCGCCCGCCGGGGCAGGAAATCAAGTCTGTTTTTGCAGTGATGATGGTTATCTCTATTGTGTTGATGTCACCACAGGAAATTTGGTTTGGAAATTTTTTGGTGGTCCGACCGCGCAACATGCGCTTGGCAATCGGCGTTTGACTTCAGCCTGGCCAGCCCGCGGTGGACCCGTGATACGGGACGGAAGTGTTTACTTCTCAACAAGCATCTGGCCATTCATGGGGGTTTTTATTTATTCCCTTGATTTGCAAACGGGAGAACTTCTGTGGGTGAACGATCAAACAGGTGCCAGCTATATCAAGCAACCACATAGTGCACCTTCTTTTGCAGGGGTCGCACCACAAGGTGCATTCGTGGCGACGGAGAAACATTTGATTGTTCCGGGTGGTCGTTCCGTTCCAGCAGTATTCAATCGGATGAACGGATCGTTAGTACATTTTGAGCTTAATGCTGGTGGAAAAGGAAATGGAGGTTCGTTTGTTGCTGCTGAGGCAGACAGATACTTCGTCCATACACGTGGGAATGGAACTCGCGAGTTTTCGATGCAGGACGGTAAGAAACAAGACTTTACTCCGAACCGACCGGTGCTCGGTGGAAATTTCTTGTACACACCGTCGACAGACTCAGAAGGTCGATCGCAAATACTTTGCTATGACAAATCGAATGAGAAGCAATGGAGTGTCTTAGCTGACGGAAGTGGTGATCTGATCCTTGCCGGAGCAGATTTAGTCGCTGCCGGGAATGGTTTCTTGACACGTATTGGACTCCCGAACGGTGGTGAAGGCGTCAGGATTGAGGAGAGATTCGAGATTCCCACCGATACGGAAAGGTTGCTTGTTGCGAATGAGACCTTGTTGCTCGTCACCGCTGGCGGGGGTATTCATGCTTATGGCGAGAAATCGCCACCGATGGATCTCCCTGCGGTGGATGAAGGTTCAACAAAATCGCGGAGGTACATTCGATCGGCCAAAGAGGAAAAAAACCAGAAGGTATGCCTGGAGGTTGCGGGGATTTTGGATGAATTGAAGTCTGAACAGCAGCATCAAGGCTATGCGATTTGGTTTGGCAACGCTGCCGATACTTCCCTCAAAGAGTTTATCTTGCACACAGAGTACGAGCAGATTGCAGTTGTTGACTCTTCTGAATCGAGCGTTGTGGAACTACGAAATTGGCTCGATGCCAGACACTTACACGGGCGCGTGTCTGTGCATCGCAGCACTCCCAAGCAGTTTGCTGCTCCGAGCTATATCGCGAGTTGCGTGATGATCGCTCCGGACTCGACAGGTGAAGTGGATTTTGAGTCAGTGGAAACCGCGTATCAATCCGTACGTCCTTACGGTGGATACTTGATCTTATCGAAAGAAGCGTTTGAAAAAATTAACGCAGATGATTTGTCTTGGAAACGATTGGAGCAGGCACGGTTTTCGGAGATCCCTTATGGAGCTTCAATAAAACGTGTTGGGAAATTACCAGGGTCAGCGGATTGGACTCATCAGTATGGTGATGTTG
>JAKMEW010000256.1 GCA_022425745.1 Rubripirellula sp. | reverse complement strand
AACGCCATGACAAACGCGAACATGGAGATTTGATTCAAAGTCTGTCCGGTTAGGTACAAGTAGGCGGCCGCTGCAAACAATGAAAAGGGAATCCCAAGAGCAACCCAGAACGCAAGCTTAGGATCGAGAAACAAGAGTAAGATCACAAACACGATCACCAAGCCCTGACCACCATTTCGAACGAGCAAGTTCAGACGACCACGCACCTCAACGGACTCATCACTCCAGGTCATCAACGAGTAACCATTGGGTAGTTCGGCTTGGTCCACAAACCCCTTAACCGAGTCGATCATCGCAAAGAGATCTTGCGAGGTGCTGCGTTGAACCGAAAGCGCCATTGCGGGCTTTCCGTTGATAAAGTTCAGAGAGGTTGCATCAGCGAACTCGTCACGAACCAAACCGAGATCACCGACGGTCAGAACGGCACCGTTTGAGTCCGCGACGAGTGGTAGTTTCGCGATTTCGCTCCCTTCGGTTCTACGGTTGTTCCCCCGCAGCAAGACTTCTTGTGATTGACTTCGAATGGAACCGGCAGGCAATTCACGATTTTCTCTCCGTATCACTTCAGCAGCACGACGGAGCGTCAGTCCATAGGATCGAAGTGTTTCCTCGGGAATCTCAATATCGATCTGATAATTTCGAGCAGCCAAGTAGTCGACCTGCGCAACCTCGGGCAAAGCCAAAAGGTCATCCCGTACGCGTTCTGCGACCTCCCGCAGTTGCAATTCCGCCTCAACACTGATCTTGCCGCTTTCATCTGCTTGCTGGGGCCCAATGATCCCAACCCGAATCGACGGTCGCCGGTTGGTAACGAGACTGATCTGGTGCTGCTCTGCTTCGAGAGGAAAACTGGGTATTCGATCGACCTCGCTGCGTACTTCATCAAGAACGCGATCCGGAGACCTGCCCCCAGGAATCAATTCAAGGACGACATTACACGCACCTTCCTGCGCAACGGTCGTCACTTTCTTCACACCCTCGATCGTTCTGACCGCTTCCTCGATTTTCTGGCCTACACCCTCCTCAACTTCCTGCGGAGCAGCCCCTGGATATGGCACCGTAACCAGAATCCGATCAAGATCGAACTCCGGGAATGATTCTCTTCGCATCGCTCCCATGCAGTACCATCCGACGACTAAAACGGCAACCATGCAGAGGTTCAATGCGGACGAATTCGCGATGGAAGATCGCACCAAACCTCGCATCATTTCGCCACCTCCTCGACCGCCATTCCGTCAAATGGACTTGCAAGTGGGCTGACCACAATCTGGTCCCCAGCGACCAATCCATCGGCCTCCTCGTAAGCGATCACGTCGTCACCCTCCACAACAGCCCGTTGAACGTCATGACTCACCAACGCTCCATCACGAACACACCAAACAATATCACCGGGCTGAATTGCCTTTTGCGGGATCCGCACCAACGGCATCGGCGGCGAAACAAAAATCTGAACCTTCACAAACATACCTGTCATCAACGCCGGTGGCTGAGAGACTTCTCCGACAGGGTCCGCTGACTCATCAACGCCCGAGACCAACGCCACACTCATCGGCCGATCGATATGAACGCGGCAAGGTACCATACGAGTTTGCGCGTCAATCCCCGCGCCGTCGTAACGGTCCAGCATTCCATTCCACTGGTACTCCCTCCCCTCCAATTCAAACGCCACAATCGCCTTGGCCTCGGGAAAGTCATACCCCGATGAGGAAAGTGCTGTTGCGATCACTTGCTGTGGCTCTGTGTCTCCCTCGCTGACTTTGCGGGGTTCCGTATCAGTCTGGGATTTCGTGTCAGTCTTGAGTTGATTTGGCGATGACTCGTTGGATACTGATTGAGTTTGCCAAAGCCAATGCATCTGCCGCATGTGAAGTTTGCAAGTCACGTCAAACTGCGAATTATCCTGAACAACAACCACCGTACTTCCGGCTTGCACATACCCATCCTGCTCCACGCTTTCATCAACAATGACGCCGTCGATTGGTGAAAAAATCTTGGTTCGCTCGAGTGCGAGCGCTGCTTTATCGAGATTAGCTCGGACAAGATCTTTGCCACTTTCTAGACGAACCAATCGCTGCCGCAGCAAATTCTGGCTATCGATGATCTCACGAAGAGTATTTCGCGTGATAAGTTCGGCACGCATCGCCGAATCGATTTCACTTTGCGAAGCCGCTGCGGTGGACGACAGACGCCGATTGCGTTCGAGTTGCCGAGTATCAATGGCGAGTTGTTGCGTGATCAAATCTTTCTGGTTTTCGGCTGTCTGAATTTCAAGCTCCACTTCGCGAATCATCGCGTCAGCCTGCTCAAGCTCTTCCTCAAGTCGCTTCACATCCAGCTGATAATCCCGCGGATCAATCTCGATCAAGAGTTCTCCCCGACGAACCTCTCGACCTTTTCGGCAATTCTCTGACCTAGTAGCCACACGGCCCTGAACTTCAGCAGCAATCTCGACGCGTCGAAACGGAATCACCACGCCATCGACTTCGATCCGCAAATCTTCTTCGTGACGCTTTGCTGGGATCGTCTGGACCACCGGAGCACCAATGCGAATCGGCGGTCGCTTGGCCACCTCGGGCTCCCCCATCGCAAAATATCCAAAAATGCTGCAACCAACGATTGCCAAAGAGATGACAGACTGAACGATGAGCCCAAGTGATTTCATATGCGATTTAATTCCCGAGACTTTCTATCAGGATGTGCGGTTGTCCCGCCCAATATGAAGGGAAGATTCCGCCCTGAGCCAGACAGTTTATCCCAAAAGGCGCAAATTGCAGTCCTTGATCATGCACAGCTCGCTTCTTTGAGCAAATTCCATCCACCTCAGTAACGACAATTAGGCATGCTTCCGACGCCTCTTCCGGCTAAACTATAGGCCGACGTTCCCAGCCACGATTCTGAAAGTTAGAAACCACTCGAGCGAAACATCATCGTGCCCTCCAAAACATCCAAAGCTCGGCGTTCTTTTCTCAAAGCATCCGGAATCGCCATTGCGCTTCCAAACTTGATCTCTGATCGTCGCTCAGCGCACGCCACTGCGGGATCCCAAAAGCTGGGACAAGAGAATTCAACACCCAAACGCTTGGTTTGCATCGGCAATGAATTTGGGATGTACCCCGGTGCCTTTTGGCCGGAATCCAAAACGTCAGAATACGAACTCACGCCACTCCTGAAACCATTGGCGGCCCACACCTCTGACTTCACACTCTTTGCCAATCTCGATCACGGCCTCAAGGGTGGTCACTTCGCGGTCCACACCTTTTTGACGGGTGTCAAATCTGCCGATGCAAAATCGATGTCTGACGGAGGCATCAGCTTGGATCAGAGAGCGGCAGAGCATGTGGGCGCCAAAACCCGTTTCCCATCTTTGACCATTGGCTCAGAGAGCGGCCTTCATGGAGGCTGCCGCATGAGTTGGACCAGAACCGGAACAAGGGTTCCCCCAATCCAAGGACCGCGGGAACTCTTTCGCTTACTGTTCATTGACCAAAAAGCAGAAGCTAAACAAGCAGATAGCGATCGACTCGAGCTTCAAGGATCGATTCTTGATACGGTGATGCAAGAAGCCAAGTCGCTGGAAAAACGAATCAACCCTTCGGATCAACACAAATTAGATGAATACCTTTCATCGATCAGAGATGTTGAAGTTAGCCTGCAACTTCAACGTCAGTGGCAATCGGTCCCAAAGCCGAAAGCTACGATGGATGAACCGAAGGATCTCGGCCTCACTCGCGACCTTCCGAAACTCTATGACCTGATCGCGTTGGCGATTCAAACGGACTCGACTCGAGTAGCAACGCTGGAAATTGGAGGTTCCTTTGCGGCATCCGATTTGGGAGTCAAGAAAGGTTATCACTCCCTTTCACACCACGGGCAGGTTCAGGAAAGCATTGACCTGCTGGTTCAAATCGAACGTTATCAAGTCGAACAATTTTCGAGATTCCTCGACCGGCTAAAGTCAATCAAACAGTCTGCAACCGAACAAAGCCTTCTTGATTCCACCCTGACGCTCTTTGGCAGTGGGATGGGCAACGGAAACTCACACACCAACGACAACCTCCCTATCATCCTCGCAGGCGGTGGATTCAAACACGGTCGACAACATGTGTCCCCCAGCGAATCGGGGCAGCGAGTGCCACTTTGCAATCTCTACCTTAGCCTTCTTCAACAATTTGGTGTTGAAACAGAATCCTTCAGCAACAGTACCGGCACTCTGAACGGTTTGGAGCGCGCTTGATGGGTGCTCTCGAACCAAGAGGTTACTTGCTTGATAACATCGGTGCGAGAGAAACTCGATTGATGAGCAGACGACTGAAATCACGACCGCGTTTTCCTCACACGTTCATTCCCTTGCTCCTCATCATGTGGTGCTACGTTTCGTTGAATTGCCTTTCCGAGGTACGTTCCCAAGATCTTCCAGAGGTTCAAAGCAGCACGCCTCGGCATCTTGAACTGGTGCAACGTTACTGCATTGACTGCCATCACGCTGACGAACAACAGGGCGACCGCCAATTCGACCAACTTGGAGCAGAGATCACAGCGGATAGTAACTTGGTGGACTACCAAGAAATTGTTGACCAATTGAATCTTGGAAAAATGCCACCGCTTGATGCGGAGCAACCGAGTGCCGCGGAGAGACGCGAGATGATCGCGGTGATGTCTGGGAAAATAAAAGCGTATCACGCCAAACTCAAGGGATCTAATGGCAGAACGCCACTGCGTCGCCTCAATGCTCGCGAATATCGAAATACGGTTCGGGATCTTTTTCAAATCGACATGAGGATGTTTGATCCCACAACCAAGTTCCCTCGAGATCAAACAAACGACTGGTTGGATAACCATGCCGAAACCCTTACCACCTCCGGTCACCTACTCCAGGCTTACCTGAATGCTGCAGAACAGATCGTTAACAAAGCAGCTGGGCGTCGCACCAAACCCGAGCAACAAGTCTGGTCGTTTACTGATCACTTCAATCAGCAACCCGAGATCGATCAGGTTCATCGAAAGACCAACGGATTCACTCATTTAACTCTCTATGATGTGATCCATGCCGACAAGCATGAAGGTGCCTACGCACCGATTCATCTATTTGCCGAGGGGGTTCCCGCTGACGGCTTTTACGAGATACGCTTTGAAGCGGAGGCGGTGAATCGTCGGCACCCCTATGACCCTCAATTCTTGGGGATGGATCCTAGCGATCCACTGCGTCTCGGAATTGTTGCTGGCCATCAAGATGCGGGTACACTCCATCTGCCTCAACCCATCGAGCCACTTCTGGCGGAACAAACCTTGGCAGATGAAAAACGCTGGTACAGCTGCGTGGTTTGGCTAGACGAGGGTTTCACCCCTCGGTTCACCTTCCCGAATGGGTTGATGGATGCGAGAAATCTTTGGAGTCGTTTGATCCGAAAGTATCCAGACCAATTTCCCCCCGGTAGCAATCAGGGCATCGTCAAAGCGCGTTACAACGCGATTGCTTTAGGTAAGCTTCCTCACATACGCATTTATGATATAGAAATTGAAGGTCCAATCCTCGAACAATGGCCCACTGCACCGCAGCGAGAATTGTTTGGCGCGGATCGTGAACGCAACCCAAGTCACCATGAAGCAATGAACCAACAGGCGTACCGTGATCAAATCTTACACCTGGCTAGGCGAGCGTATCGAAGACCGGTTTTGAATCACGAAGCGGATCGATTACTCTCGTTCTTTGATGAACGAGCAAAGCCAAACGACCGCCACCATCAGAGCTTTCTAGACACCGTGAAGGTGATTCTTTGCTCACCCCAATTCCTCTATCTAAGTTCTGACACCTATCAAGCGAACGGAGTGTCTTACTTGTCCGCACACGCGCTCGCTGCACGACTCTCATATTTTCTCTGGTCATCTATGCCGGACGAAGAACTGATGAACGCAGCAGACGACGGCACGCTTTTGCAAGAAGAGGTCCTACGAGAACAAGCCGAACGGTTACTCAGCGATCCAAAATCGCAAGCCTTGGTCACCGGATTCCTAGACAGTTGGCTTGGACTTCGTGAACTCGGTGCGACCCCACCTGACCGTGGTCGATTCAATCGCTTCTATCACAAAGACCTTGATGCAGCGATGCGTCAAGAAACGCTGCTCTTCACATCCCACATACTTGGCGAAAATCTACCCGCCATCAACTTTATCGACTCTAACTTTACATTCGCTAATGCTGCACTCGCCAAACACTACGGAATGGATCCAATCGAGGGAACAGAATTTAAAAGAGTCACGCTGACCGACCCATTACGCGGCGGTCTACTCGGACAAGCAAGTGTCCTTACACTGACCGCAAACGGCATCGACACCTCTCCCGTTATTCGAGGCGTTTGGGTGTTGGAGCACCTCTTGGGAATGCCGCCTTCTCCCCCACCGCCCGACGTTGAACCGCTTGACCCAGATGTTCGTGGTGCAAAATCCATTCGAGACCAATTGGAAAAGCACCGAAGCAACCCCGCTTGCTTTGACTGTCATCAAGAAATTGATCCGCTCGGATTCGCTCTCGAGCAATTCGACCCGATTGGTGGCCTTCGAACGCGTTATCCATCCGGCCAAGCGATTGATACCTCAGGCGAACTGCCCAATGGCCACAAGTTTCAAAACATCGCCGAACTAAAGAAAGAACTCGGTCGCCAACAAGATTTCTTTCACCGGGCAGTCGCATCAAAACTGCTTAGCTACGGAATCGGTCGACATCCCGAACCACTCGATCGCCGACACATCGAATCCATTCTGGACAAGGCGGGATCGTCCGTTGGCCTTCGCGACCTGGTGATTGAAACAGTAATGAGCGAAGCGTTCCGTCAACCGTAAGCGGACGAGAAACGAAACGGATCATGATTCGCTAGTTCAGCGTGCCAAGCGGAATTGGCCACCTGATTCGTCGGCTAGGCGTTTGAGAAATCCTTGCGTGAACCCATCTACTGCGACCCCGATGGTATTGAGGTTCAGGTGACGAAAGCGATTTCGGTGCAGGATATCCATCAGAATTGATTGATGCGAAACCAGTTCTCCGATCGTTGGTTTTCCGTCCGTCAGAAGGTACACCGCCTCGAGATCCGCATCATAATCCAGAGCGGTACGCAGGGCACCGTAGGTATTCGTGCGATCGCCGTAACCCAAGCCGCGAACAAACTCAATCGCCAAATCCTTATTCTCGACGGTCGCTTCGACCAAACCATTGTTCCACTGATGGACACGGGTGTGAAATGCGACGATTCCAAACTCAACGTCACCGGGCAAAGCTCGTATCGCCTTGATCAATTCGCCTTTGGCTCGATCTAGACGCGGCATGCCGTACCAAGGGTCCTTCATGCTGCTTGAATGATCGAGGATAAACAGGAGTCGCTTTGAATGAATCTCGATCCCGTAGTACTGCTGAGGTGCTAATCGCATTCGCTGTAGGGACTCAGGTTCTGACTCAGACAACCGAAACCCGCTGACGCTGGCCAGCCTTGCCTCGGGCTGATCCGTTGGAGCGGAGTTCTGAAGCTCTTCACTTTCCGCGACGCGCTTCGAAAACAACTCAAAACGTTTTTCATCACCGTTAAAGTCGTCGAGTGTTTGCTCATCAAAATAACAGTCGAGATGATAGACCAACTGACCGTCTAAACCGCGTCTGAGAGACAATAACGCTTCTGTAGCGTCAGGATGTTTCATTTCGATTAATGAGCGAATCACCGAGAATCGGTAAGCGTAACTATCCAGATACGCCTCGCGTTTTGGCAGATCCTTCAAATCATCAATGCTGCCTGTGTATTGGTGATGCCCCAACTGACCAATCGCCAACATCGAGACCTCCAAGCGGTCATATTTCACCAGTCGCACAAGCGCGGACTGTGCTGCAACAGTCTTGAGTCTCCCAATTAGTTCACACAACGCTACCGTGCTAGCTTCGGGTGGACGCTCACCACTGGCATCTTCACCATGCCTTTCAATCGCCTCGACGACAGAATCCAAAGATTGAGTCAATCGCTCAACATTTTGCTCGAGTCGATTGATCTCCCGAAATCGAGTGGTCTCAGAAGGCGCTACCAAAGAGCGAAAGACAACATCATTTGCACCGACTTGAGTCAGTGAAATCAGACTTAAAACGCAGATTGCGAGAAAGCGAAGGATGCTTGACTTTTTCATGGGATCTAACCGTTTGAAGGTTATCCGTAACCCATTGAAACTGCACCTTTGTCATGGCACAAACCGAATTCCTATCAGCCTGAAAATCATATCCGTAACGAAGCCTTGCTGATGATAAATCACCGCAAGGTTCGCTTGTTTGAAAAAAACATGAAAACGACGCACGCCAGGATCACGAACCGCACGTCCGTCAATCTTTAACAAAACAGTCGCGTTGTCTTAACACCATCGTAATGCCTAGGTCACAAGGATACCAGCTTCGCTAGCAGCATCCTGAAACCCTTCTTCAGGCATTCATGGAATTCATCTCGGCTCGCTTAATTGAGGCATCCATATCCTCGAATACATCGCCAACACCTTCTTGGAAGACTCGCCCAATGAGCAGATTGGTGACGTTGCCGTGATGCTCCGGATGTTCCTTCATGAAGCGTCCGATACTGAACTTCTTGTTATAAAACGCATGGACGAGCTTACGAACCCAGGTCGCACCCTCTTTGAATTCGGGAATCCATCCGCCCAACTGCTCACCACTTAGATCCTTTCTACGGAATCCTTCGACAACCGCATCGCCAGCCCGAACCCCCATTTCCAACGCGAAGTAGACCCCGGAGGAGTAGACAGGATCGATAAATCCAAGCGCATCACCGACAAGGACCCAACCTGATCCGGCACTCTGGCTGGTCATGTAGGAGAACTCCTTCGCAACGCGGATGTCGCCAAGCTGTGTTGCTTTTTCAAGACGCGGTGCAAGCCCGGGGCACTTTGCTAATTCTTCGTGAAAGACTTCTTCGGCGGAACCGCGACCCTTGAGAAGATATTCGTGGTCTGAGACGCAACCGATACTGGTGATGCCACGCGAAAGCGGAATGAACCAGAACCAAGCCTGCTTGTCCTCGGTATTGAGAATGATCGTAGCACCGGCATTATCACCCTCCCCGCGCATGGCGTCTTTGTAGTAGGTCCATACGGCCGCCTTCTTCAGATCCGGATCGACCTGTTTCAAACCGAGTTTATTGGCAATGAAAGACTGCTGCCCCGTTCCATCAATGACGACTCGGCAAGAAATCTCACGTTGCTCACCGTCTTGACCCTTTACCACCACACCCTTTGCATTTCCAGCATCATCGAAAAGGACATCGACCAAGCGGGTTCGGTCGAAGGTGTCAGCGCCCACCTCGGCCGCCCGATCAAACAACATTTTGTCAAACTCGCTGCGTTCAACCTGCCAAGTATCGCTGCAATCTCGATCGTCGTGCTGCCTGAAGAAGAAAGGATCGGATTCGGTTCCACGATGTGTGACGAACTGAACGCTCTTTTTGCCTTGCCATCCCTGATGGCGGATTCGATCATTCACCCCCAGCCTCTCCAACGCCCAAAAAGTCTCGGGCATCAACGATTCGCCCACGTGGAATCGGGGCATCGCCTCACGCTCGATTAGCAGGGTGCTGTGACCACCTTCGGCAACAATGGTTGCGGCGGAGGCACCGGCGGGACCACCGCCGATCACAACGCAATCGTAGCTATCTTTCATTCCTTCACTCCGATTCATCTCGATGGTCTCTGTAGTGTAGGCCATTCCAATTACCCGATTCATCCAAGCGATTTTCGGCCTAACCGAGGTTGGATGCGACATCCAAAATCAATAGTTTTCCGCATCAGCAGGATATCTGCGGGTCAACCCAGCAGCGTTACCGCAAATAAAAGGAATTTTTAACGAACGCCATCCTGATCATCCAGGTCATCCATTTCGATCCTGATGTTACGCGAAATAATCAGGAAGGCAGCAAGGCCAAACGGCACGCAAAAGCCAACGATCAAGAGTAAACACATCACAAAGAAATTATCGTTAAACCCACCGTTAAGAATGAGCCACGATGCGATTCCGGTTATGACCGCCCCGATCCCGATCACTTTCCAAGTTCCGAGCGAAGCCCAACCCTTTAACACTGTGTTACGCTCGAGTTCCTCGGCCGTTCTCTCTGCCGCAGTCCCCGTCATCAGTTCGCCTGTGTACGGGTTGCGATTCTCGGGTTGGACCGGATCAACCTCACCTGAGTCAGCAAGTGCCCTTTGACCGTCCGCGTTGTTCGACAAGTCTGCAGTCCTAAATGCGGCCAAAATTCGGCTCGCACCGGCAAAAACGACAAGTCCCGCAATCGCTGGGAACATACTCAGACTCAGAAAACGCGTGCTGCGGTATTGACCATCAAGCCACATCCCCACAAACGGCGACCCAACCATGCAGGCGAGTCCGGCGAAATGAATGACCGCGCGTAGGAAAATCGACCTGCCGGTAAGGTTTGCGAAATGCTCAAACAGCACCAAGGCAGAACAGGAACCGCACAATCTCCGCCCTTGATATGAAGCCATCTGCAGATTGCATCGCTCACAACGTGATGAACTCATACCGATCTGCCAAATTTGCAGGGAAATCCTGCCCCCGGAAAATGAACATCGAGCAAGACGCTCGGGCACAACGCCGACTTCTGAATCCAACGTGCAGGTCTAATCATCATCGTCGACCGCCAAGACATCCTCAATATCCAGCACCTCTTCTTCGAGATCAAGCGATTTCAGCAAATCAGCAGCGGCGTCAGAATCGGTACCAAGAGTCTCATCATCCTTTTTATCGCCTTTCGCATCCGATACTGACGTGGTTGTCGCGCCGATGGCAAAAATGGCCAGCAGCGGAACCCAACCAAATAAGACCATCGTCAAGCAGAGCATTCCGAGGAAGCTTATGTAACTGTGCTCACCTCGATAACGTGATGCGGCCTGCCGCACCGAGGGGCGATCCTCAGCTTCGAGCAGCATGTAGAACCAAAAAATTTCCCAACCAATAATCGCGAGCACTCCAATAAGTGGCCGAATTGCTACCCAAAAAGAGATTAACGCATCGTTGAGAGTCGTCTTACTACCGCTCCCCTCATTTACCGAACGCTCAACACTTGAGTTTGCATCTCCATCACCGGCTTCCGCCGGAGCCACCGAACCGGTTCCCGTTTCCATTTTATTTACTCGAAAGGCATCTCGAATGGCCTGACGATTGATCGTCTTGAGGAAGGCATAGACAAAGGGAACCAGTCCACCGATCGCGATGCCAAGGTAAAGATTCGATAGAGTGCTTGAGTGAACTTGCCCCCTGAGTTTCTGATCTTCGTTCAGTAGCCAAAGATTGCACCAGTAAACCAGCCATCCAACTGCACCGGCGGCGCTCACCCAAGGAATGATCCAAATCCACTTCGGTGGCTCGGTTGATTCATCTTGATCCTGAGCATCGCGCTGAGAATCCTCTGAATGGGAATCTCCTACAGTTCGCGATTCTGAAGTAACATCCGCGACCTGCGAATTAGTGCTCGAGGATGTTTCAGCCGACACGTTGACCGACTCAGCAGTCACACTCGATGAATCGGCGCTTGCTGATAAAGCGGATGGCTTGTCACCTTGTGTGCTCGCGTTGGAAACGTTGATTTGTTTCCCAGTGTCGATTTGTTTCCCAGTGCCATCATTCGCAACAACGGCTTGTGATTTAAGATCCTCTGGCGAGGGAGCGGCTCCGCAGTTGTCACACTTTGCGTTGCCAAAAAAACCCGACTTGATCCGTCCAACACCGCACTGTTTGCACTCCATATCCACGTAAATCTCCCGTGAAGCGTCATTCCATTAGTCAAGACGGTGCATCAAGAGAAGCCCGCACGATCAAGCCGAACTCATCACACATCACAATCAAGCACAGGGATCTTAACACTTTACAATGCGTCATTCCACAGTTGCCGCACATTGAGCCTTTTCGGGTCACCAAACACAATCACTCCTGTGTGCGTTAGACTATCGCGAAATACCGTTTCGATAATTTCATTCGCAGCCACTCACAAGAACCAGCAATCAGTCCCCATGAAGTCATCACTTCAGTTCATCGGTCAACATTTCCTGCTCTTCACATGCATGCTTGGGTTAGCAGGCAGCATCCAAGCGGCAACCACCTCCAAGCCGAACGTCGTGATTGTCATCACGGATGACCAAGGCTACGGCGATTTATCTTGCCACGGGAATCCGATCCTCAAAACGCCCCACCTCGATGAACTCTATTCCGAAGCAGTTCGCCTTAAGGACTACCACGTCGCTCCGACCTGCTCACCGACTCGATCCGGCTTTCTGACCGGTCACTGGACGAACCGCACCGGTGTCTGGCACACCATCATGGGTCGATCCATGCTTCGCGAAAATGAAGTCACCATGGGTCAGATTTTTAAGGACAATGGTTACGCAACCGGTATGTTCGGAAAGTGGCACTTGGGGGACAACTATCCCTACCGCCCCGAAGATCGCGGATACACCGAAGTCCTTCGCCACGGTGGTGGTGGAGTTGGCCAAACCCCAGACTACTGGGACAACGCCTACTTTGACGGAAGCTACTGGCACAACGGTGAACCGGAAGCGGTCAAAGGATTTTGCACCGATGTGTTTTTTGATTACGCAAAGCGATTCGTTAAACAGCAGAAATCAAAGGGACAACCTTTTCTCGCCTACATCGCAACAAATGCTCCTCATGGGCCGATGCATGCCCCGGAAGAGTCAAGCAAGCCTTATCAAGATCAGAACGTCAACCTTGCCAACTTCTTCGGAATGATCGCTAACATTGACGACAACGTCGGCGCTTTCCGAGCGTTCTTAGATGACGAAGGACTAACGGAAAACACGATCTTCATTTTCACAACCGACAACGGCACATCCTCAGGGGCCGGAGTCTTCAATGATGGAATGCGTGGAAAAAAGGGAAGCCAGTATGACGGCGGGCATCGTGTTCCACTGTTCATGCATTGGCCAAACGGAAAACTGACTGGCGGGTATGACGTGGAACCCATTACATCCTATGTGGATGTGGTCCCAACACTCATCGATCTCTGTAAGCTCGAGTCACCGAGTAGCGTAAAGTTCGATGGTGTAAGCATTGCACCGCTTTTAGGCGGCAAGACGCCAACCGACTGGCCGGATCGGATGTTGGTGACCGATTCGCAGCGAGTCAAGGATCCAATCAAATGGAAATCGAGTGCGGTGATGACTAACCAGTGGAGATTGATCGATGGCAAAGAACTGTACGCGATCAAAGAGGATCCCGGACAAAACAAAAATGTTGCCGATCAACACCCAGAAGTTTTCAACCGCATGCGTAATTTTTACGAATCATGGTGGGCCGAACTCGAGCCAAGCTTCTCTAACGCTACCGCCATCTACCTCGGCCACCCAAACGACAACCCAGCAAGATTGACCAGTCATGACTGGATCACAACCGGCTCCACGCCGTGGAATCAATCGCACATTCGCCGAGCCGTCACCGGCAAACGCAACACAGGATTCTGGAACGTCAACGTACACGAGGCTGGACGCTATGAAATTCGACTTCGACGTTGGCCCGAGGAAGCAGACCTGCCAATCAATGCATCCCTGCCCCCGGGCGCGGATGTCCCCGGAGCCAAAGCGTACCGAACCGCTCCGGGCGCGGCGATCAACCCCAACCAAGCGACACTTTCCATCGGTGCTGTTGAAGCCGAGAAAGAAGTTAAATCGGGCGATAAAGAGGTAGTCTTTGAGGTTACCCTACCAGCGGGCAAGACGAGGATGTCAGCACTCTTCAAGGCTGCCGATGGCCAACAACATGGCGCTTATTATGCCTATGTGACCAAGAAAGATTGACATGATCGACTCGAAGCTCCAGTCTGATTATCACACCTCAGGATACGTTCTGCTGCGAGAGTTCTTCAGCAAGGAAGAAGTAGGTCTCCTTCGGGAAACAGCAAAGCGAGACAAGGCTCTCGACCAGCATTCTTTTGGCCGCAAAGACGGCGAGGGGGGAACGGTAAGGCTCTCGCTATGGAATCATCCCGGACAAGGGATTTATGGCGCCTTTGCTCGCTGCGATCGAATGGTTGACGCCGCGGAAGTTTTACTCGCGGATGAACCATACCACTACCATTCCAAGATGATCATGAAAGATGCTCGCGTTGGTGGGGCATGGGCATGGCATCAAGATTACGGCTACTGGTATCAGAACGGAGTCTTGACCCCAAATCTGGTCAGTGCTTTCATCGCCGTCGACCCGGCAACCAAACAAAATGGATGCCTACAAGTGATTAAAGGGTCACATCTCTGCGGCAGAATCGAGCATACCCTGACCGGTGACCAAGCCGGTGCGGACCCTGAACGGGTCGACGCAATCATGAATCGAATGGATCATCAATGGATCGAAATGGAGGCGGGTGACGTTTTATTCTTCCACAGCAACCTGCTTCACCGCAGTGATCGAAATTGCTCCGAAAGCCCGCGGTGGTCAATGATTTGCTGCTACAACGCCAAGTCCAACGATCCCTACATTGATTCCCACCACCCTCGGTACACTCCCCTGCAGAGATGTGAAGATGCACAGATCCTCGTCTTGGGAAAACGAGAACTGAACGAGTCGGGTGGTGCCAGCGATTTTTTGGACCCCGGTCGTGACTCAAGTGCAACATCTCTCACAGATGACTGATGCCATAGCGCGTGATACCTGAACCAGTGCGAGTACCCTGAATCAGTGCGAATACATTGCATCTCCCCCCAAATGTGACAGGTAAGAACCTTTACACAAATGTTATCCGCCGAAGACCTCATCGACTCAGCCTGCAACTTACCGCTACCGCAAGATCGTTCAATCGAAATTGGCTGCATCGGAACCGGCTTCATTATGGCTGATTGCCATCTTCCGGCTTACCGAGAAGCGAACCTCAACGTGCACGGAATCGCCGGACGAGATTTTTCGAAAACACAACAGGTCGCGCATCGGCATGAGGTCAAGAAAGTCTACCAGAACTACCTCGAACTCTTGGACGACACAGAGGTAAAAGTGCTGGACATTGCGGTTCCTCCCAACGCACAGTTAGGTGTAATCCGAGAGGCAGTTAAAAGGAATCACATTCGAGGTATCCTCGCACAAAAGCCCCTCGGCAGTGACCTTGCCGAGGCTCAAGAAATTGTCAAGCTTTGTCTCGACCGAAACATCACGCTTGCAGTCAATCAGAATATGCGTTTCGACCAATCGGTTCGCGCCGCAAAACGACTGATTGAAATGCAATCCAGTTCCGCTCCAGTAATCGGAAAGCCTGTCTTAGCAACCATCGACATGCGAGCGATCCCGCATTGGATGCCTTGGCAGCGGGAACAAGGCTGGCTGACGTGCCGCATCATGTCGATTCACCATCTCGATACGATGCGCTATTGGTTCGGAAATCCAAGTCGAGTTTTTGCCAGCTTTGCCAAGGATCCGCGAACCGACTTTGAACACATTGACGGAATTGGGCTCTACATTCTCGAGTACGAAAATGGTCTCCGCTGCCAAATCTGCGATGACGTTTGGACTGGCCCTGCGAGAGAGGGAAGCGGGTCAGACATTGGAATCCACTGGCGAATCGAGGGAACCGATGGCCTCGCCAAAGGGAGTATTGGTTGGCCCTCCTACCCGCAACGCACACCAAGTACGATCGATTACACGTTCATCGGCAATCCGGACTGGATTCAACCTCGATGGGACAAGGTCTGGTTCCCCGATGCATTCATTGGCCCCATGGCCGACCTCCTGATCTCCATGGAATCCACGCGATCTCCTCGCATCAGCGGACTGGACAACCTTCACACCATGGCTCTTGTGGATGCTTGTTATGAATCAGCGAGAGAAAAGAAAGCCATTGAGTTACCAGCCGGAGACCTCGTCTAAGTCGTTGTTCCATCTTCCCAGCCAAGACAATCTTGGATCAACTCTTCAAAATCGAGCTCACTCAGTCCTGCATGTTGCCGCATCCACAACAACAGGCCAGTTCTTTCTTTCCCCATCTCAGGCCGAAGCGATCCCGCCATAAATAAGGTCTGTATTGCGAAAGACTTCTGTTCTGGATTCCAACGCCGAAAGACACTCTCAAGGTAATTAGACACCGGGATCTCGGTCTGTTCAGCTAGCGAACAAAGTCGCCCCAGTTCCTCTCGATCAATGGTTCGACCAAAAGTCCTCGAAGCAAGTATTCCAAGTGGCTCCACCTCATCAGCTTCCATGTAACCATCGAGCAACACAAACAAAATCATGGCACGAAAAATCTCGTGCCTCGCCTGAGCGTCATCGACTGACCCATCCTCGGCTGAACCACTTTTCAGGATCGAAGGATCCCAATTACAGCGACATGCGTCACACTCGATGGTTAACTCGATCGAACCAATGGGAACTACGGGGATCAGATAGAGAGTCAACCAGGGGCGTTTAACGCGAAGACGATAACTCTGGAGCGATTTGCAGGATGGGCATTGAAACTCGCCCCTTTCGCGGGTCCGAGAAACGTTGATCGTGCCGATAAAGATCACCTAGCTGCTCCCTTTGCCAGGAACCGTCCACCCAACCACTCAATACTCCGCCACACCGGCGCCATACCAATCGGCACGACCGTTACCTGCGGACGCGATATCCAAGACACTAACCCTAGACAAATGAACGGTCGATACCTTTTTTGACCTCGAGACTGAACGACAACAAAGAAAATCGGTCATCTACTCGGGTCGTCTTATCCACCTTAGATTTTACCCACCCTGTTCAACACGATCCGCGCGAGCCAATCATGTTAGTTCTATCCCGCCACCGCGATGAAAGCATCATGATCGGTGACGATGTCGTCATTACCATTGTGGACATCCGCGGCGACAAGGTTCGTTTGGGTATCAAAGCACCCCAAGAAATTCCGGTGCATCGCCAAGAGGTCTACGACGCGATCAAGCGTGAGAATCAGGATGGCAGTGAAGATGCGAAAGCGTCTCAGAAAAACGCTGAGGTTCAACAGGGCGTTCAGTAGCCAAAGCGAGAGCCCTACCCCAAAACGCGGTGGACCACAAAACGCGGTGGACCACAAAACGCGGTGGACCAC
>JAKMEW010000222.1 GCA_022425745.1 Rubripirellula sp. | reverse complement strand
CTCAGGGAGTACTACGGTGGTGGCTCCGTTGAGTTGCTTCGTCCATCTGAGCTTTTGAATCGCTCTGCAACTTGGCAGACGGATTATCTGATGGTGGGTGTTCCGACGCGGTTAAGCCGAGAGCATTTGAAGAATGTACGGTATGGTCGGATGTTACTTTATGACTCTTCGGACCATGACGGTATCAATTTTTTATACTCGGACGAGCAGTTTTTGCTCTCCAAGGCTGACTGTTGTCTGAAGCACTTTCGAGATCGCCGCTGGTCACTTCCCGTTCGAATCGGTTTGCTCCCAATTAAACGGCCGCCCCTGAATAATCGTTTGTACTGGAAGCTTCGCCGCTGCAGTCTCGACGCCGTAACGCCAGTTCAGGATAGGCCTTTTGATGTTGGTTTTGTGGCGAGACCAACTGGTGATGTGTGTTCCAATGTGCGACTTCGATGGTTGGTTGAATTGGCGAAATCTGATGTTGGTTTTCATCGCTGGGGCGGCTTGGTTGGTGGTCCAGTGTGGCGAGAGGAATTTGCCGATCAAGCGATTCCTGCCGACTGCTGGATGGGACGCAAGAAGGTCGGGTTCTCTGAATATTTCGACGGGCTTTGTCAATCCAAGGTAGCCTTAGCACCTTCAGGATATGCTCCGTGGACATTTCGCCATTATGAAGGGATTTACGCTGGCTGCATGTTGGTGACCGAGGACCTTAGTTCCTATGATTTTTTGGTTCCGATTCCATCACAATCGTTGGTGCAGGTCGGTGCGGGGCAAAGTGTCGTCGATGGTGTTCTGCAAGCTGTGGATCTTGCGTTGTCCGAGCCAAGTCGAGCGGTCGATGCGAGGAGAGAGCTGGAGAAGTGGTTCGACCAAGGTCGTTACAGCAAACGATGCCAATTGACACTGGACCGTTTTTTGAAAGAGATGGAAACCTGATTGCCGCGGTGGTTTCATTCTTTGGAAGCAGGTGGGGCACTCCTTAGAAGCGGTGGCTTCACGCCTCACATGTGCTATGTTACCGCGTGCTTATGAAACCGAGGCGGTGTTGAGTATTCGGTTTTATTCGAATCGCGGTTTGGCTGAATGGTTGCAGGGGGGAGGGATTCATGCCGTTTGTTGCGTTTAGGCGAAACGGTGATCGATGGCTATTAGCTTGCGTCTTGTTACTCCTTGCAGTGACTGGGTGTGGTCGCTCGGAGTCTTATCCATCCCAACCTATTACTCTCCTATGTCCGTGGTCCGCTGGTGGTGGGACTGATCGAGTTTCCCGCCAGGTTGCTCTGCAACTTGAAGAGGTGTTGGGAGTCCCGGTGAATGTCATCAACGCAACTGGTGGTTCTGGCGTGACGGGGCACACCCGTGGGGCGCAGACGCGGCCGGACGGGTATACCCTCACGATGGTGACGGTCGAGCTCAATATGCTTCACTGGCGTGGCTTAACCTCGGTGACCTACAAAGATTTTCAGCCACTTCATCTTTTGAATCGCGATAGCGCAGCTTTGTTCGTCAGGGCTGATAGTCGAATTGAATCTTTGGATCAGTTGCGAGATGAGATCAAGCAGCGGCCCGGCGAGCTCAAAGCGAGCGGAACAGCATTTGGTGGCATCTGGCATGTCGCGATGGCTGGTTGGCTTGATCAGCAGGGTGTTGATCCAACCGCCGCTACCTGGATCTCAATCAATGGGTCAGGTCCCTCGATTCAGGAGCTTAATGCCGGCGGAGTGGATTTCATTTGCTGCTCGCTGCCAGAAGTGGATGCCCTGTTGGCTTCGGGCAAGGTACGATGCTTGGGGGTAATGGCTGACCAGCGGATTGCTGGATTCGAGCATGTCGCAACGTTCAAGGAACAACGGCACGAGTGGTCGATTGCGGGCTGGCGTGGATTGGCGGCGCCGGTCGGCATTCCGGAGGAGAGGCTCGAGCGTTTGGAAGCAGCCATAGCAAGTGTGGCTAACAGTGATGAGCTTCGTGATTTCATGTCACAGGCGGGATTCAATCTCAGCTTGGAAGCGCCTGTCCAATTCGAACAGACTTTATCACAGCAAGATCGTATCTTTGAAAAAGTGCTGACTGGGCCGGCTTTTACTTCAATCAAGGGAGAGCAATATGGACCGATGCTTTTCCCCATGGTGATTTTAATTTTGCTGGATGGTTTGTTGGCGGTGTTGATCTGGGAATCTTTTGTCGCCAAACGGCCGGTTCGATCAGAGAAAATGGTGTGGTCCAAGCTGTTTGGTGTCATTGCGGCTTGTGCGTTCTACTGGCT
>JAKMEW010000199.1 GCA_022425745.1 Rubripirellula sp. | reverse complement strand
ATTTACCTGTACCCCCAACGCATCGATCCCCAGCTCAGCAAATCCTTTCAACGAATTCACAATGCAGCTCGAAACCGTTTCAGATGTAATCTCAATCCAGAAGTGCGTCTTCAAATAGCGGCATTTTCTCAACGGAAGCTGATACGGGCTATCATCGACGAGAATTGAAAGTTTATGCTGATTGGTGAGAATTGTTCCCCTTTTCGCTCAAACCAAAACCGAAGAATCCTCGAACAGAATTCGCTGCGGCTTAAAACGAGAAAAAGATCGACTATGGTCATCGTGATAGATAACTACGACTCTTTCACCTACAACTTAGTTCAACGCTTGGGCGAGATTGATCCCCAGATTGAAATCGAAGTGCATCGAAACGACGAAATCTCTATCGGGGATATCCAAGGGCGTGCTCCTGATCGACTACTCATCTCGCCCGGTCCCTGCACACCCAGTGAGGCGGGTGTCAGCGTTGACTGTGTCCGTGCCTTCGCTGGCAAAATCCCCATCTTGGGTGTGTGCCTCGGGCATCAATCAATTGGCCAAGCATTTGGTGGTAAGATCGTCCGAGCTCCCGAGTTGATGCACGGTAAAACCGACTCCATTCACCACGATAACGAAGGACTATTCAAAGGGCTCAACAACCCATTCACCGCTACACGTTACCATAGTTTGGTAATTGATCCCCCGAGCCTACCTGACGATCTAATCGTCTCAGCATGGACCGAAACTGGTGGGACGCGTCAGATCATGGGAGTCAGACATCGCGAATATAAACTTGAAGGCTGGCAGTTCCACCCTGAAAGCTTCCTTACCGAGCCGGGCATCTCCATGTTGACTCAGTTCTTGCAGTGGTAATCGCCCCCTGTTTTGGCTGACCACACAGTCATCGATAATCACACCTTCTTGATTGATCAGCCAGACCACCGATCGCTAGAGGGCAAACCCGGTACGCCAGGCCAAGTCCCAACCTGCCCCGCGACAAAATTGATATTCAAGTTGAAGTGCGGACCTGATGGTTTCACATCGGTCGACTCCCTGGTCAGAAGCCCAAGCATTGCAGATCGATCCAATAGAATTCCTCGATCGTCAAATGCATGCTTGCCGAGCAAAGAAACAACGGCGGTGAAAACTTCGTAGTTTGCTTGCGGCAACATACACCTCTTGGTCACAAGCCGCCGCAATTCCGATAACTGGGCGTGCGATGCGAGCTGCATCAAGGTTGTTCGCATCCGACGATCGTGAATCCCCGCTAAATCGTCTCTCGCCTCCAGTGCCGTCTCCTCACAATGGACATAAGACAGAGGATGTTCACTGCTCACGGCGACCCAACCGAGAAGTGTGTCGGCGAGCTTTTGAGAGGTTAACCGAATGCGGTTCAACTTCATGAAACATGATGCCGCAGCGCCAAGCTGGTGCCGGAGCATGGCTCGCCGGATCTCTTTCGTCATGTCGTGATGCAGAAGAAAGATCGAGTCGGACACGGGTGCAAAATTGCCATCCCGAGCCTCGATTTTATGCTCACCCAACGATGCGGCAACCAAGCGGGTCAAACCATCAGTTACGAACACCTCCTCAATTAATTCGTGGTGCTCTCCCCACCACTGCTCGAGCACCTCGTATGACTTCTCTCTCTCTGCCCGACGCAGTCGAACGATGGCTTGTTCCCACAAATCAAGACGTGCTCGACAAGAACACCAATACTCCGCCACCGAGTTGAATGGCACGGTAGCTCCTTCGTGTGCGAAGGCGACGCTATTCTGAGCCAGGACCGAAGCAAGAATAGCCGAGTAAAAGGAATGCATGTCAATCAAATAGGGGTGGGAGTAAGTACCGCGAGGCTTGCGGCCTGTTATGCACTCCACGTACCAGTTACCGAACCCACCCAAGAACCGGCAGCCATAAACCGTTGTCATTAAGAGACTTAAGCACTCCAGCCGTTAAACACCGAATAATTTGCATTGCCAGAAAGATGCTTCCAAGCATCACAAAATGATGCCTAAAAACAACGCCGATGCAAAATCATCAACACGCATCAGCTCGCTTTAATGATTAAAGGCTACAGATATGCTGCCGTGGTTAAACCCCAAATGATCACCAGAAGTGCCCCCAAGGAAACCGAGCAGCAGAAACGACGCGACGCACGACAGGTCCACTTTACGGACGCACCGTCTGACCACTGTAATTGGCCCGCCGGTTGATGTCATTCAATCAGCAACGGAGCTCGACAAAGTGTTCTGGAACTGAAGAACAACGGGGCGTTGAGTTAGCCGCGGATTGACATGAGCACGATGTCGCAGCAGATGCTCCTGAGCAGACGAGAGATCCATTTGGCGATACTTCATCAACCAACACAGAGCCACGGTGGCGCTGCGAGCACGCCCCGCCTTGCAGTGAATATAGACCGTCCCTCCACGCTGCACCTGCTGCTGCACAAACTCCACCGCTCGCTGCACATCTTCCAGCCTCGGATGCGTGAAGTCCGTTGTGGGAATCCTTAATTGCTCGATACCAAACTTGTCGTACTGATCAACGGGTCCAACATACTCTTCACAGGTATTGACCACCGCGGTGACTCCATCCTGCGACATTGCTCGCACGTCCCTGGCGAATGGGTACGCGCCAACGATCACGTTTGGATCGACGCGATCCCACCAATTTCGAACTTTCAGTATCCTTCCAAGAAGACAGTTCCAGGCAAGGGTCGGATAAAACACGACCTTCGCGTAAACCTTCTGAACCCAGGTAGTTTTCATCAGCGACTGAGCTTTCCAGCGAGTAGTTCTTTTGCCTCTTTGCCGGCAATTTCCATCACTTCCGCGATACTCACCGGAACACCTCCCCGCTCCTTGCTCAATTGAGCCGCCTGCATGAACGCATAGATCTGGATGGTTTCCTCAGCATCGACTGGCGGACGGTGAGTTCGGAAGAACTTAGCAATCTCGATCACCAGAGGACGGTATCCACCGTAAGGTCCGATCGCACCGATACCGCGGTCACCGAAGACACTACCTCCGTAACCACCTGACCCTTCCCGAATCCCACGGAACGATCCGATTCGACCTCCAGACCAAATCCCCACGGCGAGTTCCGCATCCTTAGTTGATTGGTGAGTTACTTGTGCACAGCCAACCCCCATGCAGGTGAAGAGCGATTCAACCCCGTGAATCCCATACCAATAGAGATCAACATGCGTTGGTTCCAACGCACATGGACTGTACGCGTCACATCCGAGCACGTTTCCAAACTTACCCTCTCGAACTTCCTGAGCCCCTGGACTGAACCGGAGAGAGGAACTGGAGAAGCACGGAACATCGTAGTACTCGGCTGCTTCATAGATCGCCAAAACCTCAGCAAGTCGCGAACCCGTCGGCTTATCAATGAAAACGGGCTTACCGGCTTGAAAGACCTTCAGAGCCTGCTCCAAATGCAACCTTCCATCATTGGTTTCCAGCAAAACTGCATCAACTTTGGTGAGCAACACTTCAATGGACTCAGTGATCTCGACACCCATCTCACGCATCTCCGCAGTGTATTTGGGTATCCGGCTCGCGCTCGACTCAATATCGGCACTGCCATGCGGGTAGGCTGCAACGACGCGGAATCCCGCCAGAGCCGAATCAGCAACCGGTTCCCGATGGAATTCCTTGGTAAAAGCTGGCACATGCGATGTATCTAAACCGATAATCCCAAGCCGCATTACTTCGGTGTCTTGTGCGATCACGTTATCGATCATCAAACTCACTCCCAGAAGACTCGCCAGAGTCAGCCCGCACCAATCACCCCACCGCCTCGCTGCCATATCAAACTGTCCCGTGAGAGGTTACCGAATCAGGTTTTTCTTGCCCGCGATGCTGAAACCGTCTCCAACATTGCTCGAATCGATAGCATACCACGGCCACCAATCTAGCTGGGGTGATGAACCAACGGGACGGCTGAAAATGAATCCACCCTCCAGACACGGGTGAGTATTTCCGCCGTATACCGGTCGGCTTTCCCGTCGGGGTTCTACCCCCAACGTCAAATGAGGCGGTAAACTGTGTGGTGGGGAAAATGAATCGACCGAAACCAGATGTCACGGAACAGCCTGCATGAGACCGATTGCTCTGCTCACCTGCCTAGCATGGTTCATCCTAAGCCATACCTCATTGACTCGTGCAACCGATCTCGACGACGTCACGAAGATGATCAATTCGGGAAAGTACGAAGAGGCTGAAGTTTTTGCAGCAGAACAAGTTGAGCGTGGTATTTGGAATGAGCGTTGGCCAAAAACGCTCATTCGC
>JAKMEW010000198.1 GCA_022425745.1 Rubripirellula sp. | reverse complement strand
CAACTTTTCGATCATTCAGCGATGGAGAAGCCAAAAAACCAGTTTCGAAATCTCGCTTCCACTTCACTTCACCAGTTTTCTGGTCCAAGGCGTAAATTTTCCCGAATACATCAGCCGTGAACACCTTTCCGAACCCAACCACCGGAGTCGTCTCTATCGCCTCATCTAATTTCACTTCCCACAGAATCGACGGTGACGAAGCCACCTCGCTTGGCGTGTACCCGGAGGACTGCGAATTTCCCCTCGGCAGCGACCAAGGAGCCGCATTGTCGCTAGCTTCCAATTCATCTGCAGAGAGCTGGTGCGCATCACCGAATAAAACCAGCAAGCCCAGCAATGAGCACCTAACAAGATGACCCATCCGCCGCATCGCGACAGAAGCGAACGAATGTGAAGGTTCGTTTAACGACCAGTTTTGCAGCTTGATAACCACCATTTTCCCAAAATTCCGAATCAGATGACGAAACAACGCTCAACCCCAGAAAAAAACCCCGCTCGGAAGCGAACGCAATCTATTATAGGCTGCAAGGGTAAAGCCTTGACTTAATGCGTTTTATTTTTATTTTTGCCAATCGCTGAACTCCTCCGCACCCCTTTTCAACTGACCTTCCGACTCATGATCTGTGTCACCCTCGGCCGCTCTCGTCACAAGCGAATGATCGCTGAACACCAATACCTAGTGGAACAGGGAGCTGATCTCGTTGAGCTTCGACTCGATTATATCGGCCGAGCGGTCAGCCTTTCCCGACTCCTGAATGATCGCCCCGGCCCCGTTGTCATTACTGCGCGTCGCCGAGGAGATGGAGGACGGTGGCTGAAAAGCGAAGAAGAACGCGTCATGCTGCTTCGAAGTGCAATCGCTGCTGGAGTGGAATATGTAGACATCGAAGCAGATATTGCGTCACAGATTCCAAGATACGGAACAACCAAACGCATCATCAGCTACCACGACATGGACGAAACTCCAGAGAACTTAGAGGAACTACATGCCGCAATGGCAGAAGAAGATGCTGATATCGTGAAAATCGCGACCATGGCAAACTCATTTGCAGACAATTTGCGAATGATCAACTTGGTTAAGAATGCCAATATTCCCACGATCGGTATTTGTATGGGTGAGTCCGGAGTGCTGACTCGTATCCTCGCAAATCGACTTGGCTCACCTTTCACTTACGCAACTTTCTCAAGTGGCCGCCAAATGGCGCCTGGGCAACTCGATTGGAAAGAGATGAAAGATCTCTATCGTTACGACTCCATTGACTCCCAGACTGCCTTCTTTGGCGTCGTTGCGGATCCCGTCGCTCACAGCTACAGCCCACTCATCCACAACCGAGCATTTCAAGATCAGAAAATCAATGCGAGATACTTCCCTCTGCGTGTCAGCAAAAGTGACTTACCGAACTTCTTAAAACAGACCGAAGAACTCGGGATCTCTGGACTTAGTGTCACGATTCCGCACAAAGAAGAAGCACTCAGTCATTGCACACAAGCAGAGTCAAGCGCGAATGGTATAGGTGCGGTAAACACTCTGATCGTTAACGGCGAAGATACATTAGGCTACAACACGGACTATCGAGCAGCGATGGACTGCGTCGACGAATTATTCAGCATTGACAAAGACTCTGGAAGGTCGATGCGTGGCATGACTGCTCTCGTACTTGGCGCAGGTGGCGTTTCAAGGGCCATCGCTTGGGGGCTAAAACAGAGAAATGCTGATGTGATCATTAGTTCCAGAACACTGGAACGATCACAAATATTGGCTGCGGAAATCGGATGCCGAGCAATTGAGTGGGAATTTAGGCACGACCATCGGATCAACCTTTTGGTCAATGGAACACCTGTCGGGATGCACCCGGATGTCGATAGCTCTCCTTACAACGCCTCAGCGATGAATCAATACCTAGCGGTATTTGATACTGTTTATAATCCGGAAAATACACTTCTGATCAAGCATTCAAAACGAGCCCAATGTCGAATCATCACCGGCATCGACATGTTCGTTCGACAAGCCGCTTATCAATACAAACTTTTTACCGGCAAAGAAGCGCCCTTCGAAC
>JAKMEW010000191.1 GCA_022425745.1 Rubripirellula sp. | reverse complement strand
TCGTGCCTGGTGGATGCTTACCCTCGATCTTTCCAGGGTTTGCGACATACGCCAATACCAGTGAAGGTCCGTCCGCCAGCGGCGTCACTGCCACCGACAGACCGTGCGCATCGGCACCCCCAGCCAGTGCCAGATGGCCGGTTACCTCAACTTTGACGGGAGGATCATCAGGCTCATCGCCCAGCTCACCGATAAGCAGAACGGTGTGCCGCTTAGCCGCTTCGTTAGCTGGACGGGTGGTGGCGACAGATGGTTGGTGTCGCGCTCCTGAGTGTGTGACGACCGTGAATGCAGCAGGTTCAATGGGCTCCTCGACTCGTCTGGAAAATGTCACGGGCATCCCGTCTCTGCCACGCAGTGCGTTATCTAAGCCGAAAAACGCACTGACCATCCGCGGTGGTTGATCATCGAGCGAAGTTCTTTCGGGGATCAGTTCTTGACGTTGCGCAAACGCCACCTGTGTCAGTGCGACCATGCCCAAGGCTGCGACAAAGAGACCAATAATTCGCATCTCCACCTCCTAAGGTCAAGAATTTCAACAGTTGCTAAGTACGCCTGACGCGTATTGGAAGGACGTGTGGGATCTCAGATTCGCCCACTTCTGGCTCATGCGGCAGAGTGTCGAATCGACGTTCGCTGCTTGCCGCATTCAATTATCAACTCCTGATCGACGCCGATGTTCGAACTCGATCAACTTCACTCTCAAGCTCTCACCGAATTTGGCTTTTGTAAGTTAGCAATGTTGCTTTCCGTTGGGGTCGGATTTAGATCGCCTCAGGGCGGAGACTAAGCGTTCGATAGAAACCATATCAATCATCGATGTGACTCAAGTTGAAAAAAGGATTCGTCCATGGGAACGTCATCGGAAAAGTGGGCGACAAACGTGCGAATAACACTAAGGTCAGTGATATGCATGGACACTTCGATTTGTTGAGTCATGTCCGAATCCGGATCAATCCACACCACCACTCGCCTTGGCATCGAAGAATCATAATGTCGACGGACCGCTTCGATGCGACGCAAGCGTTTGGAGCCACCGGGCAACATCGCATCATTGAGCCAACGTAGGTCGTAGCCTTTCGGCAATTCATCAAATAACTTGCTGAAATGTAATTGCCGGATGGATGCAAGATCGAACCACACGTCGTTCGGAAATCCTTCATTGGATTCATTGTCGCTCCGCCATGTTCGCAGCCCAAAGCGAATCCAACGTCGTTGCGGATTTCCCGCAACGATGCACGGTTCGACGCGTGCATTTTCAAAATTCAACAGAAACCGCTCGGTTGATTGCCTGTAAAGCTTCGCGGACAGTTTACGTGGTTCTTGAATTACTCCCTGCGTCGTGATCTCGACGTCAAAGACACGTGTGACCGGTTGATTAAGAACTGTCGCCGCGCGGGCAAACGCCGCTTGGGCCGACGGTGGGGTCAGTGAAACCCAGACGCCGCACGTGACCAGCGCCATCGCCGCGAGACCAAGAACGATACTTACGTGAGACGTTCGCGCGGGAAAGAGTGTGGTATAGCTCTGAGTTCGTGTTTTTGCCATTGTCCGGATACGAGTGTTGTCTCCACGTCGCGGAAACTTCGCCAGCAACCGCTGGACTCGTTGTTCGCGTTCGCTTGGCTGTTCGTGCAGGCTGACCAGCAACGAATCCATCACGGCATCGCGATCCGATCGCTCGTGTATTTTCTTGTCGTCGCCCCCGCTTTTCTCGCTCATCCCGTCGCCTCCCCCAGGTATCGCTCGATGCAGTCGGCTAATTGCTCGCGGATGCGTTGCAATCGTTTGCGAACCGCTTCGGCACTAATCCCGATGCTCAACGCCAACTCGTCAGCCGTTCGCTTGTCCGCATAACGAGCCGTGACTAACTCCCGCGACCGCGCCGGCAATCGCGAAATGCAATCCGACAGCGCCGACAATCGTTCCAGCCAAGTGTCACTGCCTTGCATCTCTACCGCTTCGATTGTGTTCTGAGCGACATTTGCGGTCGATTCGTCAAACACCAACCGATCGTTGCTTTGTTTTCGCCATGCGTTGCGAATCAAGTTCTTCGCGATGCCACGCAGCCACGCGGACAGCGATTCGCGCGAATCAAATTCGTCAAACTTACGCCACGCGATAAGCATCGTCTCTTGAAATAAGTCTTCGGCGATTTGAGCGTCACGGGTGAAGGTGCGGATATAAGCCATGAGCGCTCCCTCATTCTCGCGAACGAAGACCTCGAAAATTTTGCGGTCACGGTCATGATGCGGATTCATGGACAAGATTGGGGTGTCTTGAAAATTTAGTTTTCAGCCAGGGAACTCTCGGCGACACCGCCGCGTCAATTACTGATTGTGCCCAAAGTGCAGATTGTGACACGAAACGTCAGAAAAGTTGCTCTCGGCATGACTCAAGAGGTTGCGTCCCAACCGTCGTCGGCTTCCGGATCAGCCGAAAACGACGTGATTTACTGGTTTCACGACATCGGGTGAAACAGTTGCCCAGCATCCATAAGCCTCTGGAGGAAACCTGAGAATCTTCGTCACAGATTGCCCGCTCCAGACAACTGGTTGATGTGGCGTCGAGTGGATCGCCACCCGTAGCTCGCACCGCAGCACGGACGACTTTTCTCTCCACGCCAAGTTTTAAAGAGGTTTAATCGAGATGGGCAACATGAAATCCAATCCGGGGCGCCGTCGACGATCCGTCGGTAGCAAGCGCCGAAAACTAAGGCTGCAAAGCCTCGAGAATCGCAATCTGCTTGCCGGCGATGTCGGCGTTGAGATCTTTGCGAGCGACGTCAATGGCGACGGCGAAGTCACGCCGGTCGATGCATTGCAGGTCATCAACGCGTTGCAATCACAAAACAAAGGTGGCGTCGTTGAAGATTTTTCCTCCGTCGATGTCAACAAAGACGGGGTACTGTCACCTCGTGATGCGCTGGGCGTCATCAATCAATTGAATTCCGATCGCACACTACGTCAGCAATCGGAGACGCCGCTACGTGATCGTGTTGTCGAGCGGTTAAGAGATCGGGATCCCTCCGAAACGCTTGGCAACGGGGCGATTCGTGAGATCGCTCAGCGTCTAGCCGAGCGACGCGGCGAAGGAGAGTCGATCGAAGGCTTGAAGGAGCTTGTCAGCACCGCTCGTGAGGATGGTGAAGTCACCGAAGAAGAAAGGGCTGAGATTCGCGAGCGAGTCAGCACCGAGTTGGCGGAACGAGGCCGCGACGGCAGCAACATTGACCCCGAGCGTCAGGAGCGACGGCAAGAGCGTCGTGAGGAGCGCCGTGAGCGACGCGGTGAGCGGGGGTCGATCGAAGGTTTGAAGGAGCTTGTCAGCGCTGCTCGTGAGGATGGTGAAGTCACCGAAGCCGAACGTGCTGAGATTCGCGAGCGAGTTAGCACCGAGTTGTCTGAACGAGGCCGCGACGGCAGCAACATCGATCCCGAGCGTCAGGAGCGACGCGAGCAATTGCGTGAGCGGATCGCGGCTAGACGTGATGCGGAGGTCGATTCAGAGCGACGTGAGCAACTGCGAGAGCGGATCGCGGCTCGACGTGATGCAGATGTCGATCCCGAGCGACGCGAGCAATTGCGTGAGCGGATCGCGGCTCGACGTGATGCGGATGTCGATCCCGAGCGACGTGAGCAATTGCGTGAGCGGATCGCGGCTCGACGTGATGCAGATGTCGATCCCGAGCGACGTGAGCAATTGCGTGAGCGGATCGCGGCTCGACGTGCCGTCTCCGGTGCATTCGTGCACATTGTACAGCGATAGGCGTGTTTAAGTCTTAACTCCAATGGGCATACGACTGTTGAAAAGGCAGTAGTCGATGCTTGGGCGAACGCCCTAAGTCTGGGTTTTAGACTGAAACGATCTAAGGTTACGGCAGAATGCGGCGAAGCGCTCCGTCGCCCTGCCTAGGGGTAGGTCTTCTTGGTGAAGATCTACCCTGCTTTATTGTCGCAAACGGTGCTGGGTTATTTCCCGCCGAGCTTTACCGACGACTTTCCATGGATACCACGCATTCGGTAACTGGCGCATTCCATTTTCAGATATCGAGAACGTGGCGTTTCTTTCGTGCCTTCCTCGATTTCGGGTCTTTCGACAGTCCTGATCAACGGATGCTCATCTCTTGGCTTTAATCACTGCTTTCAGGACAAACCGTATGGAATCTCGCACCCTGCTCACCGGTTTATTGTTACTACTACCCTCGCTCGCCAACGCCGACGAGACGGTGAAAGTCACATTCGCCGAGCATATCGCCCCGATCGTGCATGCCAAATGCACGATGTGCCATCGCAAGGGACAGTCGGGGCCATTCGAGATGTTGACTTACGAAGATGTGCGCGAGCGGGCGGCGACCATGCAAGCCGTCGTTCACGACAACTACATGCCGCCTTGGAAGCCGGTGAACACGAATATTCAGTTCGCCAACGATCGCCGATTGACGCCGCAAGAGAAATCGTTGCTGAATCGTTGGGTCGAAATCGGAATGCCGGTCGGCAACTTGGCTTCGATCCAACAACCGAAGTATCCCGACGGTTGGAGTCTGGGCAAGCCAGATCTCGTTGTGAAAATGAAAGACGCTTTCCGCGTGCCCGCTTCGGGACCAGACGTCTATCGTTCGTTTGTGTTTCCGCTGGACGTGAAGGAGGACAAATGGATCAAGGGGATCGAGTTGCGTCCTTCAGCGCGCGGCGTCGTTCATCACGCCTTGTTCTTTCTCGATCAGACAGGCAGTGCTCGCGTTCAAGAAGGCCGCGACGGTCAACCTGGGATCCCCGGTATGTCGTTTCTAAGCTTGGGTAGCGGTATTCGCTTAGGTGACGCCGCTAGCAGTGGTTTTTCAGCGCGAGGCTTGGGCGGTTATGTTCCCGGTGCGATGCCGAATAAATTGCCTGGCGACTTGGCTCAATTGTTGCCTAAGGGCAGCGATATCGTCATGCAAACGCACTTTCATCCGTCTGGGAAAGTCGAATGGGAACAAACCGAAATGGCGATTTACTTTGCCGACAAGCCGCCCTCTCGCCAAACGGTCGACGTGCCATTGCCGCCGCTGTTCGGTCGGTTTGCTGGGCTCAACGTACCGGCGGGCGAGAAGAATTTTAAAATCTCGCAATCGATCACGTTGCCAGTTGATGTCGAAGCGATCAGCATCCGTGGCCACGCTCACTACATTTGCCGTGCAATGGAAATGACAGCGACGTTGCCTGACGGCGAAAAGATGACCTTGATGAAAATTGACGATTGGGATTTGGACTGGCAGGACCGCTATCAATTTGCCAAGCCGCTTTCGCTGCCGGCCGGCACCAAACTGTACGCGGAGATCATTTACGACAATTCGGCCGACAATCCAGAAAACCCCTACTCGCCACCGCAGCCCATCAAATGGGGCCGCGAGTCCAACGACGAAATGGGTGCCGTCACCGTGCAAGTCATCGCCAAGGACGAAACCGATCGTCCCGAACTGCAAAGGGCCGTGTCCAAGTCGCTGACCGACTCAGCTCGCAGCTTTTTTCAAAGGCGGATTTTTGGCGCCGCCGGCGGCAAAGGAGACGACGTAATCGACGCCAACGAGTTGCAAACAGCTCGCCAATAACTGGAGGAACGCCGACGATGATTCGCTCTTTACCAAAAAGCCTGACGCTGGTGATGCTTCTCACCGTTACGGTCTCGGCTGAAAAACCGGATGAAACGGCCAAGCGGCTTCGCGCTTTGAAATTGACGAGCGTCAACGGTCAGTTGATCGCACCCTTCGCTGATTCATCGATCAAAGCGATCTCGCTGATTTTTGTCGCCGACACTTGCCCGGTCGCCAACGCATTCCAGCCA
>JAKMEW010000193.1 GCA_022425745.1 Rubripirellula sp. | reverse complement strand
CTTTGTCTCAGTGTTAACGTGTACGCATCATCTGGCACATCAACTGGAAAAAACAAAATCAGCGTTTCACGATCTGTGACTAAAAGTGGACGCGCAATCTCACCCCTTGTTGGGCCGACAAGAGTGTTCTGAATGAATGCAATTTCACCTTGAAGATCACCTTGGAGGTTGGGCGTCAGAATGTGGTTTTCCGTGAAGTCAATGCTCTGGTTCAGGCTTTGCCTTGAAGCTTCATCAGCCCAACTATCGTTGCTAAGAAGGCTAAAAAGTGGAATCGAAATGAGAACCACAGGCCAAAGAAGATCCACTAAGGAGCCGAGTGGTGTTAAGGCGGAACGAAAAAAGAGCTTTGGCATCATTGAGATGGTGTTGACCGTGATTTGGCGAATGAGCGAATTGAGTTCACCAAAGGTGAAGATTCACAGGAGGTAATCGAAAGTCTAACAGTGAACTGAAGGCAGGCGATAAAAAACGACAAAAAAGTGAAATCGTTGACGAGTCGCTGGGGGCTATGGCGGTGTACTAGCGGGCTACGTCTCCATTTGAGCCTTTGCAAATGGGGTGCATGGGATATCTATTCCAAATTGTTCGGTTTTGGTTAGCGATTCAATTGTATGAGACTACTTTTTCTCGGTGATATTGTCGGAAAGCCAGGGTATCAAGCGGTCTGTACCTACCTGGCTGATGTCAGAGTTCAGCACCAAATTGATGTCGTGGTTGCGAATGCCGAGAACGTTGACAATGGTTCCGGTTTAACTGCTGATCAATATCACGGCTTGCTCGGCAGTGGTGTCGATGTGTTGACGTTGGGAGATCATCTACCGCGTTGTACCACGATTTCATCGATCTTGAGGGAAAGTCAGCAGATTATTCGGCCGGCTAATTTACCTCCAAAAGCCGTCGGCTCGGGTTGGACGATGTTTGATTTAGGTGTGGGTAAATTAGCAGTGATTTCGTTGCTCGGGCGGGTGTACATGCGACCGGTTGATTGCCCTTTCCATGCGGCCGACCGCGTTCTCGGTGAGATAGGTGACCAGGCAGACTGGATTTTGGTTGATTTTCACGCTGAAGCGACCGGCGACAAGCAACTCATGGGGCGTTATCTAGATGGGCGGGTAACCGCGGTATTGGGGACTCACACTCACGTTCCTACTGCTGATACTGGCATCCTTCCGAAAGGAACCGCTTTTCAATGTGATGTCGGTATGTGTGGTCCGCACGAGAGCATTCTTGGACGTAAAATTGATCAAGTGTTGAAGCACACACTCCGCGCTGCACCTGTTCGCTTTCATGTTGCGAGTGATGATGTAAGGTTGTGTGGAGTGATTGTCGATGCGGGATCGGGAAAATTGCCTCGTGAGATTGAGCGTTTTGAGAAAAAGATAGGGTAAGTCATGACCGGCATTGATTGCCACCGACACGAGGCTGATAGATTTTGCTGAATTCAATGCAACCAGAATATTGAGTATCACTGATTGAGACGGTCTTTGCCGAAAGAATCCATTTTTTTGCGGATCGTTGAATCAAAAAATACAGGGTGTTTTCTTGTTAGATGATCTGCAACTAGTCGATCAGATTTGCGACGATTTTGAGTTTGCTTGGAAAAACGAGCAAACGGAAACGCCGCAATTGACCAGCTATCTAGCGAGGGGAACCGATGAGGTTAGGCTCCAACTGTTGGTTGCACTTCTGGCGATCGAACTCTGGTGGCGGTTGAGGTTAGGCGAGAGTCCAAAGATTGCTGATTATGGTTCTCTGGCCTCCGAATATCAGGACGAACTGAGTGCTGTATTCAGTTCCGAGAAGGGAGCGTTTGCAAAGCAACTAAGTCGACTTGGGTCGTTATCATCGTTGGGCATATCAATCAGCGCTGGTGGTCAGGATAAAGGAGATCCCTGGCCAAGTGTGCACCTGCGAACCATCGATAACATTAGTGGCGACTTTCGTTACAAGCTTCTTAATGTCATCGGTCGAGGTCAATTTGGTGTTCTATTCCTAGCTCACGATCAGGTGCTTGATCGCCGGGTGGCGGTTAAAGTTTTATCTG
>JAKMEW010000184.1 GCA_022425745.1 Rubripirellula sp. | reverse complement strand
AACGGGCACGCCTCTCTTGATCCCCGTGGGTTCTCCATTCTCATCCACTTCATGCAGCACTGGGAACGGCTCACCCCAGAATCGTTGCCGAGAGAACAGCCAATCGCGAAGCTTATAGTTGACCGCAGCTTTGCCCATCCCGTTACCATCAAGGCTTCGGGTGATCGCTTCTTTGACGGCTTTGGTCTGCTGTCCATCAAAACCGGGACTGTTGATTGCAGCACCCTTTGCCGCGAAACAAACCTTACCGGCCAAAATCTCGTCCCGCTGATCGTGATCTGCCGGCGGGTCAACCACCGGAATCACCGGGAGGTTGAACTGAACCGCAAATTCAAAGTCACGTTCATCGTGCGCGGGTACCGCCATGATGGCTCCCGTGCCGTATCCAGCCAACACGTAATCAGCAACCCAAATTGGAATCCTTTTCCCCGTCACAGGATTCACTGCGTCACTGCCAGTGAAAACACCGGTCTTCCCACGATCGCCATCGGTTCTTTCACGATCACTTTTGAATGACGCTTTCTCGCAATATGCAGCGACCGCCTCTTGCTGCTCGGATGAGGTCAGCTTACCCACCAATGGATGCTCAGGGGCGACCACCATGTAGGTCGCTCCAAAAAGCGTATCGGGTCGCGTGGTGTAAACTCGCAAAGCCTGCTCACCGGCTCCGGCAGGAAAACCCGTTTCACCACGCTCCGCCTGCCAACCGGCGTACGCAGCAGCATCGCCGATAAAAAAATCAACCTCCGCACCTGTGCTGCGGCCGATCCAATCCTGCTGCAACTTTTTGATCCCGACGGGCCAGTCCAGCTCATCCAATCCGTCCAACAAACGCTCCGCGTAATCTGTGATGCGCAGCATCCACTGACGAAGTGGAATCCTTTTCACTGGGTACCCACCCCGCTCACTCTTACCATCCTGAACCTCTTCGTTGGCCAACACGGTCCCAAGTTCCGGACACCAGTTCACCAGTGCATCGGCCTGATAAGCCAACCGATGAGAATCTCGATACTTGGAGACTTCAGCTTCACCTTTCTGTAGGATTTCATCGGGCACAGGCAGTTCATCAATCGGTCTCCCCTTCTGTTGCTCATGATCAAACCATGTGTCATAGAGCACCAAGAAGATCCACTGCGTCCATCGGAAATAATCCTCGTCCGTCGTCGAAAGCACTCGATCCCAGTCATAACTAAAACCCAGCATCTTTAATTGGCGGGTGAAGTTATCAATGTTCCGCTGCGTCTGAACTCGAGGGTGCTCGCCGGTTTTAATCGCGTGCTCCTCGGCAGGCAGTCCGAACGCATCAAATCCCATCGGATGCAGTACCGTCTCACCCCGCATTCGAGCAAATCGAGAAACGATATCCGTCGCCGTGTAACCTTCCGGGTGCCCGACATGCAAACCATCCCCACTGGGATAAGGAAACATGTCCAAGACGTACCGCTTTTTGCCTGTCGGCAGGTCGGGTGTGGCAAAGGTCTTCTCGTTCTCCCAAAAAGCTTGCCAGACGGGTTCGATTTCAGACGGGTTGTAGCGAGGCATAGCAGTTCGGAGGAACGAGGGAAGGACACAGCGTTTCGATCCACAGATTCTAAGGATTCACGAGATCACCGAAAGGTGGATTTGCAGCCGATTTGAATGACCCTAGATCGATAAAATGGGTGAAGCACGAAGGTGGATCACTGTGGCGAGGCATCAAGACGCTGTGCAACCGCCTCAAGAACCTTCGACAACATCGCTTCTCCGCCTCCAAGATGCACCGAATCGATTTTTCCCTCTGGATCAATCAGGACAACATAAGGAAGCACTTTGACGCCGAATTGCTGCGCGAACTCACCGTCCGCATCGACCAGAACTGTGGATGAACGCTCATATTTCTCAGCCGCCCCCCTCACCGTCTCAAGAGATTCCTGGACGCTCACCGAAAGCCCAATCAATCCGAGTTTGCGATATTCTTGGCGAATTGCTTCCAAGGTGGGGACCGCCTTGATGCTCGCCGCACTCCATGTCGTCCAGAAATTCATCAAGACCCAATTGCCACGATATTCACTCATTTTGATCGAGCGACCATCGAGCCCGCGAAGTGGTAAATTCGGCACCTGCTGCCCGACCAAATCAGATTGGCCGGCATTTGACTTATCTCCCTCCAGAACCGCGGCAACCAACGGCTCAGTCGCCGCCTGAAACTGCCATTGGTTGTAGGCAACATCAGTGACTCTGGAAATGATTGTGTTCCCTATCAGTAGCTCATCCACCCTTCCCAAATCAAATGAACATTCACCCACCCATTGCCCGCTTCCTTTTAAAAGATCTCCGTCCAATCCCGTCGGAGTGAAAGTGGTTCGCTTCCCGTCATTTAGTACCGCTTGAACCAACCCAGAGTAATTCGGACTCAAACGCCCTTCATCGGCGAGGCCGCTACCAATCGCGTTCGAAGGATTATCCGCATCGATGCCCACTCCCGAATCAAGTCGATCACCCGTCTCTATTTCGGCCGATTCAACACTCTCGAATTCCTCGCCAGATTCATCAGGATGAAACCAAATCAACTGAGCAATACGTTCGCACGGTAAACGCAGCTGATTGAGTTGCACCTTGACCGTGAAAAAATCCCCATCCATTTCCAAAAGCTGACAACGGAGGAAATCCCCGTTGTGGGAACATAGCAAATGACTCGGCGGATCCGACTTCTGTAACCTTGGAATCGTTAACAACCGCTGCTTCTTTGCTTGATCCAAACTAGGTGGGGGCGAGTTGGAAACGAACTCAATCGCCTTGATCAACCGCTGTTCGATCAAACGATTACGATCCTCGACCAACCCACCTGCACGATCTGCATCACCAGCGGTCGCAGAAGAACTAGCACTTACCACAGAACCATCAGCACCCGGCGATTCCAACTCCACACGCACCGTCGTTTCATCTATCG
>JAKMEW010000182.1 GCA_022425745.1 Rubripirellula sp. | reverse complement strand
TCCGCAATTAAACCGGCCAGAAGAAAAAGCAAACCAGCTCGACCGTCTTTCGTCGATGGGGCTGTTTGCCGAGTCCGTACCGCGGCAGCAACCGCTCGTTTCGCCGAACGATCCGCACGCGACACTTGAAGACCGAGGGCGATCTTATTTAGCGATGAATTGTTCCACATGCCATCGCAAGCTAGGTGGCGGCACCGCAACCTTTACCTTTGATCCGACAATCCCGCTCGATCAAAGTGGTTATATCAACGCTATACCATCCCAGGGCACTTTCGGTATCCCCGATGCACGCGTGATTGCTCCAGGTGACCCGTCCCGCAGCGTGATCCTGTACCGGACGCTCAAGTCGGGTCGCGGACATATGCCCCAATTTGGATCGAACTTGATCGACACTCAGGGTATTCAACTGCTTCATGATTGGATCACTTCGATGAAGCCCGCCGACGGAGTAACGCCAGCCGCAAACACCGTCGGTCTTTTGTCGCAACGCAAAACGATCTCGACAGCGGAGATTGAATCCATGCTCGACTCGGTCGACAAAGCAATACTGCTCGCACTTGCCTGCGGAAACGGTTCATTGGAAAGTGATTCCAGACAAAAAGTGATCGAACTTGCCACGATAAATCAGCACGCTCCGATCCGCGATTTGTTCGAACGTTTTCTACCCGAGGACCAGCGTGTCAAGCGACTCGGAAAAACAGTAGACGAGGCGGCACTTCTTGCGATCGAGGGTTCGGCAGTCGATGGAAAGCGACTGTTCGAATCCGCTGCGGATGTCAACTGTCGCCAGTGCCATCGAATTGGAAATATTGGTCAAGATATCGGACCGAATCTCAGTAGCCTTGGAACGCAACAGACTCCAGCGGAAATACTGAGAAGTGTCCTGTGGCCGTCCGAAAAAATTGCGTCAGGCTATCAAACGAAACAAATCCTAACCAATGACGGTAACATTCTCTTGGGAATCGTCATCGACGAGACAGAACAGGCTGTGCAACTTGCGGATACCGCCGGCAAAATACACAACCTTGCCAAGGATGAAATTGAGACGATTCGACTCTCACCCACATCGGCGATGCCCGAACAGCTTTTTGCGGGCATGACTCCGCAGCAGGCAGCCGATTTAATCGCTTACCTTTCTGCCCAGCGAAAAATCGGCCCTCTTCAGCACAAGCATGCAATCATCAAACGTACCCGCGATCCAATCACGATCGACGGAAAGCGTGATGAAGCTGATTGGGCTCACGCGCAATCCATGGATAACTTTGTATTTACTTGGTGGAAAGAGGGAGACCCGGTACCGCAGCAAACGGACGCAAAACTACTTTGGGATGACACCTACCTTTATCTATCCTACTTTTGCAGCGATACCGATATACAGGCCACGCGAATCGGTCGTGACAGCCCAGTCTACCGAGATGACTGCGTTGAAATTTTTGCCTCACCGGAATACGATCACCCCGAGAACTATTTCAATGTCGAGATGAACGCACTCGGCGAGCAACTCGATCAATATCGCCCTGATGGTAAGATGCTACCCGACTGGAACCCCGATGGAATCCAAATCGGCGTGACAATTGACGGCACTCTCAACGACTCTTCAGATATCGACAGTGGCTGGACTCTTGAAGCGGCCATCCCTTTTGAACTATTCAAAAAGGTGCTACCCGCTGGACACCCTAGGGCAGGTGATCGCTGGCGTCTCAATCTAACCCGACTCGAGGACGAGATGAAAAGTAAAAGTCAATGGTCACGTGGCGATCGTAATTTCCCACGGTTTCACCATCCCGAATTCTTTGGTTTTGCTGAATTCGTCGAGGATCCTTCATTAAACCGGTAAATCAGTCCGGCGATCAATTATCGGGATAAGAAAACAGGAAACCACACGAGAGAAGCGGTTGTCTGAAGTAAAGTAAACCGTGTCATTCAAACTACCGCACGCCAGTATTCATCCTATTCATAGATGCTCAGTGTGGCTTTCCGCCTAATGGTACGATGAAGAGAGGAATGAGGCCTCAGAACTTTGAGATCTCAGGGCTTTTATGATGCCTCAGGGCTCTTCGGTCAGCTTGATGGAATTCAGCTAAATGTTCAATACTTTCCAGCGAGTAGCGTTTCCTGGTCTGCTCTCTTTCCTGACTTCGGTTTTTTGTTCGGTCGCAAACGCCGACACATCGCCCAACGTGGTACTTGTCTTCATTGATGACATGGGGTGGGCTGACTTTTCGTGCTTTGGCAATTTGGACGCAGAGACCCCGGCGATTGATCGTTTGGCTCGTGAAGGCATTGCTTTCGAGCAATTCTATGTGAACTCACCTATCTGTTCGCCTTCGCGCGTTGCGATCTCGACGGGACAGTACCCGCAACGCTGGCGAATCACCTCGTACCTAGCCCACCGGCAACTCAATGAGACACGAGGTTTATCTCAGTGGTTGGATCCGAAAGCGCCGATGCTCGCTCGCAGTCTCAAAGAAGCCGGCTACGCCACTGGGCACTTCGGAAAGTGGCACATGGGCGGACAACGTGATGTGGACCAAGCACCTGCAATCACGGAATACGGGTTTGATGCTTCGCTCACTAATTTTGAAGGGATGGGGGCAAAGCTTTTACCGTTAACAAAGACTGGTGATGGTACCGTTGGAAAGATCTGGGCAGACGCCGTTCGTTTGGGGGAACCGGTCACCTGGATGCAGCGATCTGAGATCACCAGTGGTTTCATTGACGCAGCGATTCCCTTCATGCAAAAAGCCGAGGCTGCCAATCAACCTTTCTACATCAATGTTTGGCCTGATGATGTTCATAGTCCGTTCTGGCCACCGTTCGAGGAGTACGATGTTGCCAAGAGCAAAGGGAAGCGTGGTTTGTACCTTGCTGTTTTGGAAGCGATGGATCGGCAATTTTCCGAACTCTTTAATTACATACGTAATCGTCCCAAGCTGCGTAACAACACTCTTGTGTTGGTTTGTTCGGACAACGGTTGTGAGCTAGGAGCCGGTCAAGCGGGGCCACTGAAGGGATACAAGACGCATCTTTTCGAAGGTGGGATTCGCTCTCCACTGGTGGTTTGGGGACCCGGCTTGATCGCCAAAGATGCTGTTGGCACTAGGAATAAGGCTTCCGTATTTTCCGCGATTGATTTGACGCCATCTCTCTTGAGGCTGGCCAATGCAGAATCGCCCACGGGGACCGTCTACGATGGTGAGGATGTGCTTGACACATTACTTGGAAAGTCAACCGCAGGAAGGCAAGCGGAAATCTACTTTCGGCGACCGCCGGATCGAAAGAACTATTACGGTTTCAGCCAGTTGCCAGATCTGGCGATGAGGCAGGGAGCGTGGAAATTGCTGTGTGATTACGACGGTAGTCGACCTCAGCTCTATGATCTCGAAAATGACCCTGGTGAAAATAATAACCTCGCTGCCGATAACCCTGACGTTGTTTCAAGCTTGACCAAAAAGCTTCTGGACTGGAATCAGAGGATGCCACAGGACAAGGGATTGGAACTGGGGTCTCAACCCGAGCCGGGATCAGCTAACAGCAAAAAGAGTTACCGCTTAAAGCAGGGTGATGACTTGTCAGGGAAAGACGCGCCTCGTTACGGCGGTGGGAGTGTGACCATCACTGCTTCGTTTGACAGCGAGGGCGCGGACGGTGTGATCTTGGCACAAGGAGGCGATAAGCAGGGCTACGCCCTTTACATTCGAGAGGGAAAGTTGGTGTTGGGCGTCCGTGACTCATGGAAGCTGACGGAAGCTGCAGCAAGTGAACGAGTCAGTTCAGGCATTACAAAGGTGGTAGCTACCATCTCGGCAAATGGGAAGATGGAGCTGATTGTTAATGGAAAGGTGGCAGCAACGGCAGATGCTAGGTGTGTTCTCACACAAGCCGGCGACGGGCTGCAGGTGGGGGATGACAAAATCAAGCCGGTCGGCAACTACTCCACCACTCCCTTTGCGGGGAGCATCAGCGAAGTGGAACTCCAGCTCAAGTAATTTAAAGCATTCAGCAGGCGGTGATCACTCCAAAAAAAATCGTCTTGGTGCGGCAAGCTGGCTTTTTCCTGCTGTTTAACGCTTCCCAGTGCATCAGCTTAGCGGACTGGATTAGGGAGGGGTTTGCGTATCGGTTTCGCCGGTTTTTTCGGTTCATACCGTCTTTAGCGTGGCATCGGCGTTTTTTCTGGCGTTTTTACCCAACACGAGACGATAACACTAAGGGGTTGTGTCGTTTTCATTCGGTGATTTTTGGGAAGCAGTGATCGTGTATTTAAGATGTGCCGGGACGCTGTGGCTTGCAGTAATCTTCGTTAGTGGACTGCACGCTGCTGATTCTGCCGAAAATGGTTTCAATGAAACACTGGTCGGCAACCTTGAGCAAAGTGCTCCCGAGGCGAGTCAAGCGGAATCACTCAGCGACACGCCAAAGCAGGTCTCTGAAGAGCGTTGGCTAAAATCGGAGCCGTTAAAAAAAATTCCATTTGGGGAAGACGGATGGCTAAATATTGGTGGTAGCTATCGCGCGAGGTATCACGACGAGAACAATATTCGCCCAGGTAGCACCGGTGGTCTTTCCGGTCTCGATGATACCTTCTGGCTCCATCAAACACGTTTTTGGGCAGAGGGACAGTGGAATCCACGAATTGGGTTTCGCGTGGGGATGATCGATGCCGCGAGTGCAGGTGAAGTGTATCCTTCCCGAGCCCGCGAGGTGAATCGACTTGATCTCTATCAGGCACACGCAAATATCGTTTTACACGAGGGTGTTGGTAAGCTCACAGCGAGACTCGGGCGGCAGGAAATCCGTTATGGATCCGCTCGATTGATGATGGCTCCCGGATGGGCCAATCGGCGTCGGACTCATGACGGAGCCCGTTTTATTTACGAGAGCGACGATTGGGAGGTGAATTCTTTTTGGGTTCGTCCTGCCATACGGGATAGCTCGTCGTTCACTACCTTTGACGAAAGTAATCCAAACCAACAACTGTACGGTATTTTTTCGACCTACAAGGGAATGGAGCATGATCAGCTTGATTTGTACTGGCTAGCATATGATCTGCGAAATATTGGAAGCGGAGCACGTTACGACACACTAGCAAGTCGATACGTTGGTGAAAGCAACGACTGGCTTTACGAGATAGAAGGTGGCGTGCAACTCGGAGATAATCCCGATCGCACCAATCATGTTGCCGGCTTCGCAACCTGTGGTCTGGGACGAAAGTTAACTGGCTTTTCGTGGAAGCCAGAGTTGTGGGTCTACTACGATTGGGCGTCGGGTGACGATACCGTTGGTAACGGGTTCCATCACTATGTACCAAGAGCTCATTACTACCTCGGTTTCATGGATCTCTTTGGACGACGCAACCTCGAAGACATCAATATTCGCTTGACGGCCAAGCCGACGAGCAAGTTGACGGTGCTCGCCTGGTGTCATTTCTTCTCGTTGGCGAACGGTAACGACGTTCCTTATAACTTGAACATGAAACCTTACGCTGGATTGGAAGCGGGGACTGCCGGTAGCCAGACGTTGGGTACCGAGTTGGACACGATGATCACTTACGATGTCAGTGCCCAAACACAATTGAGATTTGGCTATTCATATTTTTGGGCCGGTAAATTCTATGACACCACACCCGGTGTTCCGACCAATGCGGATGCAAGTTTCTTATACAGCCATGTTTCGTATCAGTTCTAAGCGAAGACCGATACGAAAATCTCTTTATTGATGAGGTAAGCGGAACTCAGGTTTGCATATGATTTTCTGCCGGAAACAAGTGGTCAAAGCACGCGTTTACTCGCCTACAAGCTTGTCTGAGAAGGTCACCTTGGCAAAGACTTCTGGGATATGGGAATCCCAGATTCCGTGATGGTTTAGCGCCCACCCACCGGAATCCCTCGCCGGGCTCGGAGCTCGGTATTGGTTGAAACGGGAAAAGTCCATTCGCCAGAGGTCTCCGGATTGAGGAGGGATCGCTCGGGAGTCTCCGTTAGCGAGTGTTTTCATCCCACTCCACGGAATCGCAAGTTCAACCGTCCAGCCGAAATCTTTGTCTTGGTCGTTATTCAAAGTTCCGTTTACATGAACCCCGGAACGTAAGCCGGGGTAGTCCCATGCTAAAAACGCTATTCGTTTACCGCGGGGGTGAGTGGTATAGCCAACACCATTGAACGGCTGGTGCTTCACCTTTGGATCTTGAATATTGATCTCTTTGAATCTTGCAAAATCTAATTGCTCATATGCTTTTTCCCAAACAAAAAGACCCTCATAAATGGTCCCGTGAGCGTTGATCTCGAATTCATAGTATGCGTGGTCCAACGTTATAAAGAGTTCCACATCGTTATCCTGCCAGATCGGAGCATCTCTATCGAGAAATTTTGCCTGCACATTGGGCTCCTGAATCTCGTACCCCACGTAGAGATATTGATCATCCCAAAGCAGCTTGACATTCGTCTCATGCATCGTCGGCTTTCCTGAGACGAGGTCCACGAATTTGCTCGATGACTTCGCCGCTTTCCAGCTTGGTTCATCGAGGACACCGTCAGGCTTAATGGGACTCACGGATCGATGTGCAACATATCTAGCGATGGCCGATGCTGGCACCGGCGGGAAACTGACATTCTTCGGGTGTCGAATTTCAGCAAGCGTTGGTTCGTCTGCGTTGATGGACTGCACGCATGGAACCAAAATAGAGATGGCAATGCTGAAGCTTAATGCGAATTGGCTCTTTAACATGACTTATTTCGTCGTAGTCTGCGGTGGCTGGATTTGAAACTCTGCGCTGAACATGCCTTGTTGTTCACCGCGTTCGGCGAGTGTTTTTGCAAGCGTTGAAATGGTTCGCTCCGCCTTAATATTACCTAATGGTACCCCGCCCCACGCTAGATTGATTGGCTCGTCAAGGTTCAGCATTTCATCGTTCAAACGAACCGTCAGTCGTTCCACCTCTGACTGCTCAATCTCGATGGTTTGATCTTTGATATTGGCGATGACAAGCGGTCGCCCGTCAATCTCTTTGTTATCGACGGCTAACCAGTAAAACCGATCGTGGTGAACATCGTCCTGCTTCCAGATGATGCGATTTGGGTATCGGTTTCGCCGGTACTTCGCCATCCACGGGATTGCTGATGCATCCTTGCGATCCATCCAATGTCCATTGTCGGGGTAAATCTCGACCCAATGCTCATATCCGTCTGGGTCATTTTTGCGAAGATCCGACAACTTGGTTTTCCATTCAGCAGCAATCTGGTTCCGCTTGTACGCGGCGTCTTTACCGCCCATATGGAGTGTGAAAGGTAGGTTCCTTAGGCCGAGTGGTGAAGTCTCGTTGGGATGGCCAGCCATCATTGCGGCAGCTGCAAAACGGTCAGCCATTCGAGGAGCAAGTTGATAGACACCATCGCCGCCGGCGGAATAACCCATGAGATAGACTTTGTCTGGGTTAACACCCTCGAACACAATCATGTTTTCAATTAATCGATCGAACATTCCATCGATATGACCTTGATGCCATAGGTTCCATGTATTGGTCGGTGCGCGCGGCACGAGGTAAACACCTTCGGGTAACGTGTAG
>JAKMEW010000150.1 GCA_022425745.1 Rubripirellula sp. | reverse complement strand
CCAGACAAACGTAGGCCAGTAGGAGTAGAGCAGAACAGCAAAAATGCACAGCAATGGGAACTTGTAATCACCCCAGACTTGGCCGAGGGTCATCAGGTAGAGCTTTTCGTTGCGGGCAATGGATTTGTACGCACTGTTGCCCGAAGAGACCGCGTTTGCCGCGGCACTTTGATGTCGTTTTTTTCTTCTCGATCTCGCCATGATTCTCGTCTAGCTGCGTCGAAGCGGATGCCCTCTGTGGCAATCACTACATCGCAATTGTGCAACACACGAGTTCCGTTTCGGTGTGTTTTGTCCACGGTGGTTTAGCCAACACAGCAACCCCCGTCTGACGTGCGCCGAATCTATCGACCATCTCACGCTAGTACCCACGCCTGAGGACGTCAATGAATCCGCGACCGGTCTTTACGAAACATTCATTCGAGTCACCGATAACCGGCGTAACCGTTACCAACCGCCAACTTTTCCCACCCTGCTCGTAACGCGTACGCATGCAATGTGCGTTCGCATTCACAGGGCGCTGCATAGCAGTAACGAATGATACGCAAGGAAGTCCTCTCGAAAATGAATTCACACTGGGAATTCCGTTCGCGGATGATTTGATCCCAATAAAAGGCAGCTGTAGGGAATCTCTCGAGCCCTTACCACGAGTCACCAAGGGGACAGTTGGTGTCTTGTGGCAACGTTGGTGGACAAATTGGTCGTTGCTACCTGATTTACCCAGCTTCTTTGTTTTTTCTTGTTTTCACGCTTTTTTGCGAGCTATGTTTCCAACGGAGTCGATTCAGTTCAAGGGAAAAGATTCTCAACGTGATTTCGGTTTGACCACTGATTCACGGTCTTTCTGCTCAACCTCTACCACTCAATTACTGCTCTATTCGAGAAGTTGTCATGTCGATGTTCATGATCCTAGGCATTGTCTGCTGCGTGTGTGCGGCAAGTTCAACCCTGCTCGTCGCGCTTTTTCAAACCGCGCCGTTGGCAGAGGATTACGATGCACGCCCCAAGCATCGTCACGCCAAAACGACATCACGCCAGACGAAGACTTCAAATCACAACCGCAAACGTTCCCATCGAGCCGGCTCTCAAGTTTTTACCGATCAAGCACACACACCGCGGCGTGGTCGAGCTGTCCCGCTGCCGCGATAGTTCAAGTCCGGTGTATCGCAGGATCTAATGCAGAGAGGCTTCTGTTTTTACGAATCAATCCACGCAAAGCCACAAAAAAAAGGACGCCCGTCGAACCGGCGTCCTTTTTCTTTTTGATCTAATTGATCTTCGATTGATTACAGGCCACTGTCACCAATGGTTGTCATACCGGTTTGATGCCGGTACTGAGCTGCCGACGAGACGTGGTTCCTGTTGTCGTTGCTGGGTTCTGCTCTACAGGACTCTGCTCTACAGGACTCTGCTCTACTGGGCTTCTTTCTCTTTCTTGTACGCAGCGAGTGCAGAGTCAATTTGAGCGTTGCCTTCGTTGTGGGCTACCGCTTTTTCTTGCCATGCGATCGCAGAATCGAGATCGCCCATCGTGTGGTAGACCTTCGCAACGGTATCGAGAATCGCTGCGTCCTTTCCGTCTTTCAGCTCGGACGCTCGGGTGGCTGCTTTGAGTGCTAACTGTAAATCGGTGTCCTGGCCTTTGCCGGTTCGAGCGGTGTTCCAGGCGATTTGGTTGAGAAGGCTTGCGTCTTCCCACGCTTCTTCGATCACAGCACCACGCACTTCGGTCGCCTGCTCGGTGCGGCCAGCACGTTCAAGAATGGTCATGCGGTACAGGGTGGTGCTTGTCGACTTGCCGACCGTTTCTTCGAGTTGATCGAGAGTCGTGAGTGCTCCGTCGAAATCATTCTTTTGAAGCATCATCGAAAGCTGACGTGATGCCTGCTGCATCGCTTCTTGCTGCTTCATCTGGGCGACCGCTTCCTCACGATCCCACTCGCCGGCAACGACCTTTGCGAGCGGTTCGTCCATTCGTGCGGGGTGACCGATCCATTCGATCTTGCCTTCTCGGCCGACAATGAAGGCACATGGGATGCCAGTCTGACCAGCGGCACGGAAGTAGTTGTTGTTGGTCCAGTTTTTGTCATCGAGAGCGAGTCGGTACTGGATCACGTCGTCCCACGTTCCACCCGTGCGAGAATTTTTAGCGAGGAATCCACGAACGGTTTTTTCATCTTCGCGAGTCACACCAATGAAGACGACGTCGTCTTTGTACTTGTTTTGCAGTTCGCTCAGATGTGGCATACCCGCCAGGCAGGGGCCGCACCACGTCGCCCAGAACTCAACAACGTGGACCTTGTCCTTGAGTGGTGCTTCGACCGGATCGCCTTTGATCCATTTGGCAATTTCAAGACCGGGACTCTGATCACCGATCTTGAGTGTTTGAGCGGTTGCTTGATTCGTGGTCAAAAGGCTGACGGATAAGGCGGTCAGCATTGCGGTTGCGAAAAGTCTCATGATTTTCGTTTTCCAAATGCGAGGGCTAAGTAAATGTGCTGTTCTGATTTCTAGGCTTTGTTTTAGGGCAGATCCCAAGCCACAGATTGTACGGACTTTTGGCGCTGCGTGTGAGGTAGTCGTCAGGCGAAGTCACACGCTCTACTCGCGTCAGGCACTTTTTAATTGTGTTTCAACGGTGGTTGGTGATGGTCGACCGAGACGGTAAAGCGTGTGAAAAGCGAGGTTCATGAGCAAGACACTTGCGATCGCTGTCAGGCTGCCCGCTGGGCTGACCTGTTCTTCGAGCAGCGTCCACACGAATTGGATCAGGCAGAGAATGGAGATTAGCACCAGTGTGGGCACTTTGGGTAATCTCTGTACCGCCCAAGCACCGATCGGTGCCCCCAGAGCGACAACCGGAGCGGCTGCGATCCAGCATTGGAAGACTTCAGGGTCGATCGAGAACCGTCCCGGACTCAGCCAGCTCAGAGCGAGGGTACTGGCGATCCCCACCACCGAGGTGAAAGCCATCACGATGACTGAGGAGGGTGTGGAGATTTTCAGGTCCGACTGGAACATCAAAACCATTGTGGCGTAGAGCAGCATGTCGATACCAACGCCGGTGATCGAGGAGATGAGCCCACCGAGCAGCCCAACGGCCCGGCCGCTCCGTCCACGATGAGTGAGCCAACGTGAGCTTTGTCCCGAGTAGCTAACGAACTCACGAATTTTTATGAGATGCATCAAGCCAAAACTGGCCCAAATCACGGCGAAGATCAGTTTCACCGACAGGTCCGGCAATCGCGGCGCTAAAAACGTGACACCGAGCGGAGTGCTGATGAGTGAGCCAATCAGCGCGGGCCTGATGAGTCCCCAATCCAGTGCTGAATCACTTTCGAGTGCCGCTTTACCTTTCAGTGTTGTTTTACTTTCAAACGTTTGGCTGCCCGCACGTGTTGGTGTTTCGTCGAGTAAAGACCCGAACTGCCTTGATGTGGTGTGGCCGTTGTCCTGTTTGGCTTCACCGGTCATCTCGCTGGGACGCGTGAGGATGTAGATTGACGCGGATACCATGCCGATGGACTGAATCGCAAACGCAAAGTCACGGCCAATCGCACCCGACTGATCAAATAGCAAAACCAGCACGGGGAACCCGACCGTTCCGCCGCCCATCGGAGTCGATCCGGCGACGTAGGAACCGGGTGCCATTGCCGCAGCGATGCCCCAGTGCTCACCAATCACCGTTAGCAGATCACTCGCGAGCACGATTCCGAGCCAACAGACATAAAAGATCCCCAGCCAGGCTGGGAAGATCCACGAGCGAGGAATGGAGGTGACGGGAAAGCGTTTCAAGGTTGGGTCGTGGTGGGCTGCATGGTCAGATAGCTGTTTGGTCAGTTGAGGAAAGATGTTGATCGAAGAAGTCTTGCTCATTAGCCGAC
>JAKMEW010000136.1 GCA_022425745.1 Rubripirellula sp. | reverse complement strand
AAGACAACGTCGAACTCAGTTTGCTCTTCCTCAGCACCGCCACCATCATCGGCAGCAGCCATAACCACGGCGCCACCACCGGCAGCAGGCTCGATGCCGTGCACATCCTTCAGGTAGTCACTCAGCTCTTTGGCTTGCTTGAGAGTCATTTCGGCGATTTTGTCGCCCATTACTTTGGTGTCATCGCTGAATTCTGCGACGGCGGTTTCTTCAGACATAGGAAATACCTCGAAAACAGTTGGGTGATTTGATAATTAAGGGGTAACGGCGCCAATGCGGGCCGGGCGAAGGATTATTCGTCCCCTTCGCCTTTCTTCTTGATTTGGCTGTTGAGCATTTTCCCTGGGCCAAGCATCGCTGCAGCAAGCTGCGATCCAGGTCCGAGAATTTGCCCGACAAGCATCGAAATCTGTTCTTGCCTACTTGGCCATTTGCTGACTGCCTTAAGGCCGTCAGCATCGAGCTTCTCGCCGTCCATGACGCCGCCATCAGCGACGAAACGATCGAATTTATCTGAGTCCTTATCGAGCTGCACCAGCTCTTTAACCAAGGACACAAAATCACTCGATCCCCAACAAATGCCGATCTGGCCCGATGCACCCTCGAAAGCAGCAGCGAGATGTGTTCCCTCAGTAGCCCTTCTGGCCAAAGAGTTCTTCACGACCAGCATGTGGATGTCTTTTTTATCGAGCTCTCCGCGTAATTCGTTGGTTGTATTTGCGTCCATCCCGACACAATTCACCAACACCGCATCGTCGACTCCTTCGAGCCGGCGACGAATGTCGCGGGTAACGAGCTCTTTGACGTATTTACTCATCAGATTGGTTCACTTGATACGATCGTTTCGATCACTAACTGGGCCACATTTCCGTTCTCTGCAGATCGGAACTATGAGGCTATTCGAACACTCGGGCTCATCGTGCCACAAATCGCCACACCTTTGATGTAGGTGCCTTTGACGCTTTGCGGTTTCATCCCCTCGATAAACTTGACAAAGGCTGAGATGTTTTCGGTTAGCTTGGCAGCATCGAAACTCATCTTTCCAACCATGGCATGGACGTTACCGCCCTTGTCGTTCCGGAACTCAACTTTACCCGCTTTGTACTCGCCCACTACTTTGGCGACGTCAGGTGTTACTGTTCCAGCACGCGGGCTGGGCATCAGACCTCGAGGTCCCAGCACACGCCCGAGCGGCCCAACTAGGCCCATCATGTCGGGAGCTGCGATACAGACATCGAAGTCAGTCCAGCCGTCTTTGATTTTCTTGGCCAGATCTTCTTGGCCCACTTCGTCAGCACCCGCCTCTTCTGCGGCAGTCGCTGCGTCACCCTTTGCGAATACGATGACCCTCTGGGTCTTCCCGATTCCGTTTGGCAAAACCAAACTACCACGAATGATCTGGTCTGCTTGATTAGGATCAACTCCTAATCGCATGTGGATTTCAACCGTCTGATCAAACTTGGTCGAATCATACTTTTTGAGTGCATCCACCGCATCCGAGAGTGGAAGCGCGTTTGCTGGCTGTTTTTCAAGCGAAGCGCGATAGCGCTTTGATTTTTTACCCATCGGGTCACGACTTTCGTTTGGTCGGGTGGTTTGGCGAAATCACCCGACCCGGCAAATGTCATCACTGACACTCAACGCAGCGGCAATTTCTCCCACATCTCGTGGCCGATCCACGAGCGACAGAGACTTTCGCTGACAAAACCGAGATCGTCAACGGCAATCAAGCGTTCTTTGCGGAGTTTTTTAACAAAATCGGCTTCTGAGGTGATCCAGCAGGACCGGCTCCCCACAATTCATCGACACTCGCAGCGAGTCACTCGACCCAGAGTCAACGACAAAGGCCGAGATTCCGGGTTTGATTTACCCCCGAATTACCAAAGAATTGCTAGTTGCCGCCCGGAACCTAGATTTCAAGTCTTGATAATCGAACCCCGCACTCAGGATGCAACACCTCTCACGCAGAAAATCCGATCAGTTCTACCCCCACGCGAGCATTCGCAGCCCAGAAAATACTGACCCAAGGTGAGGCCAAACTCTAGAATCCAACGTGCGAGAGACACCGTTCGTCAGTCATCCAAAACCGTTCCGGGGTCATTCACCGCCGTGCCATGATCCACCATCATGTCACCGGGACTTGACGGAGGAGGGGTGTCCACAATCTCGTCCCCTAAATCCTCGTCAGAAACCAGTGCCCCACCCTGATCGAGTTCTGAGCAGGTCAGCAACACCATTTTGCGACGTAAACCCAAATCGAGGAACGCAACCCGCGTTATCGGCTTGACGCGTTTTCTCTCAACCAAGTCGAAAAGTGGCAGCTCTTCATTTTCACAAGTTTCAACCGGCAACGACACCAAAATGGTCCGCTT
>JAKMEW010000124.1 GCA_022425745.1 Rubripirellula sp. | reverse complement strand
GCATGGGGTGCCAATTTCGATTTCCCCAGTAGATTGGCAAATTGATTCCCGCTGCGGTCAGTTCCGACTGCATCGCCTCGAGCAATTGCCGGTTCTGCTCGTTGATCGGGCTAATCCCGTCAAAATGGTTGTAGTGTTCCGCAACCTCCAGCATTCTTTCTCTGGGGACGGGCTTGCCTCGCAGAACATTCTCCAAAAACGGTAAGACGTCGTCGGGGCCTTCTGGGCCACCAAACGAGACAAGCAGGATGGAGTCAAATGGGGGAAGTTCAGCGTTCATCATGTTCCTTGGGGATTGCGTCGAGTCTGTCTTACTATTTAGTTTGATCAAGGTGCAACCTCTCTCTATCTCTCTGAGCTAAGGTTTTTGCTGTCCGAAGCCCCCCGAATCGTCCAACGCCGCCAGGTGTGTTGCGTCTGTGATCATGTTGTTGGAGTTGGAGAACGTGACGCTGCTGCCCTCCGGATCGGGAAGCGATTTTCTTCGGTGTCCATGCGTCTTATTTACTGCGGTCAATCAATGAATCCTTGCCCGGTGGATGTCTCCGTCCTTGAAGCGTTGGGCGTGTATCGAGTGATCCCATTCGCTCAGGGGATGAGTGGAGCGAAGGTTTTTCGATGCGAGCATTCCTCGGGGTGGCCTCTGGTTCTTCGCGTCTGGTCGCCTGAGTTGACCGAACCTCGCCTTTCCGAGATCACGCGATTGATGACGGTGATTCGTTCGGAGTTGCCTTTATTGGTGCCTCGCGTTTTTCCTCTCCAGCCGATCGCCCTTTCGCACATGCTGAAACCTCCAGCGGCGACCGAGCTTGATCCAGCGAAGCTCACTGTAGAGTTTGATCTGCCGGTGGAGGCACCAAGCCTTCATGGCAGTCTTTCAACGCAAACCTTGTGGAGTCACTGTGACGCTGGGTATTGGCAGTTGTTGGAGTTGATGCCGGGCGAGCCGTTGCCAGAAGAAGCGGAGGAGGATTGCATCATGGTCGGTGTGGATGCTTTGTGCAGGTTGCACGCGGCGATGAGCTGGTTCGGTCAGAAACGGGAGATGCCGCTCGCCATTCGGAGCCGACTGAGGCGGCTGGATCAATTACATGACATTCTCGGACAGAATCTTGCTGTTGGACGATCACTAGAAGCCCCTGAGTTGCTTTCGCACGCGGTCGCAAAAGCTATTTCCATTTGGAATCAAAATGCCGTGCGGATGAAGACAAAGCTCTTCTTGCAGTTAACAGCTGATTCATCGCAGCCCATGTTGACGCATTACGTCCTACGTGACATCCATCGCGAGAATTTGTTGTTCCACGATGGGCAGCCCTCGGGGTTCTTTGACTTCGATGCGGTTCGAGTGGATACACCATGGGCGGACCTAGCGAGATGGATCGGGAGCTTTTCCGTGCCGGATCAGGTGAATGATTCTTTGTGGTCCGCAGCATGCGAGCGGTTTGCGTCGCATCACTCCACCTTAGGGCAGGGAGACATCAATTGGGGGCATGGGTTTGCAAGGCGTCTTCACGAAGCGACGAGCTGGATCAGTCTTGGTAACTGGTTGGTTTGGTTATGCATCGAGAAAAGAAGATTTGCGGTTCCTGCCGAACTGATTGCCGATCGAGTCAATCGTCTGGCTGCTTCGGTGGCTTCGATCGCTTGACACCGATTTGTTTCAACTGTGTTGACTATTTTTCAAGTTGAAGGGCGATTGCCGTCACTGAGCCTTCGGTGACTTAGAAATTCGTTGTTTCGTTGACGTGGAAAACGAACTGCAAGTAGAATCGACGGTTTCGGTGTGGGCGGGACGCGATCCGCTAAAATCCTGCTGTCGAGCGATTCGGGGCTGCACACTCAAGATGACCGGATGCCAAAACCCAACTCAGCGAAAGCGATGATGGATAAATCAGGGAATTTGATGCGTTTGACGCGGTTTTCATTGGGCGTCTTCGTTCTTTGGCTCAGCCTTGTTGCCCCAGCGAAAGCTCAGGTTGACTTTGGTGCTGATCTCTTTCCCGAGCTTACGCTCGGAGGTGGTGTTGACGAGATCGACAACCAACAGGAACCGGTCACTTGGACAGCTAGCTACTTCGCTGACGGTGATGGAAATCTGACATTACGGGTTCAGGCCGAGATGGCGCCGACTTGGCATGTCTATTCGGTCACCCAGCCCGACGGTGGTCCGACTCGCACCTCAATTGAAGTTACTGGCCCCGCAGGTGTTTCCGTCAGCGGCACTTTTACGCCGAGCGAGGCACCTAAAAAGTCAAAGTCCGAGTTTTATGGAGACTTGACGATTGAGGAGCATGAGGGAAGGGTCGTCTGGACTTCACCTTTGAAAACGCCGGCCGGTTTTGCTGAACCCATTAATGTCAGCGTGAAAGGTTTGGTTTGCAAATCGGGTGGCGACAACCGGTGCATGCCAACATCGGCTGAGCTGGTTGCCGAGAGAGTGGACTCAAGTGATGCCCCCGAAACCGAAAGTGTTTCGTTAGGTAGCGAAAATTCTGCAACGTGGTTTGAGCAGAGTGTCGGATTTCGCGATGGCGAATATGCCGTCGAGTGGAAAGGGGCCGTGCATCCGGTGGCAACTGTCGTTGGTGGTGTGACCGCCATTCGTTTGCAGGCGACACCAAACGAGACGTATCACGTCTACCAGTCGGTGATCGATGACTCGGATTCCTCGACCAACTTTGTGATGACAGACAAAGCTGGTTTGCGTGTCGGCTTACCGGAGGCGGACCATGAGGCGGTTACGCATTCCTTACTACCGAATTTGCAGGTTAGTTACTACGAAGGTGCGGTCGCATGGTCGCTCCCGGTGCAAATTCCCGAAGGTACCTCTGCGGGTGAGAAGGTGATTGCTGGGATGATCGCCTATCAGGCTTGCACCGAAAGCAGTTGCTTGCAGCCGATGGCCTTATCTTTCACCGCCACGTTTCAGATTGGAGATGATGGAAAGGTGGAAGCGGGGGATGTGATTTTTGCCTCGGCTCGGCGCGGTGAGGCATTGGATGCTGCGGCGACCACGCGGTGGGTTGATGAGGTTTCACTGGCTTCGCTTGATGCAACCGCTGGTGCTGGCGTCGATGCGTCAAACAGTCAGGTCGATGCTGGAAATGAAGAAATCATTTCCGCTGATGCAAATCCAGATGAGTCAGGGTCCACGAGCGATGGGCCATCGCTGCTGAGTCTTCTCGGACTTGCGCTTCTGGGTGGTTTGATTTTGAACGTGATGCCGTGCGTCTTGCCCGTTGTCGGTTTAAAGGTGATGGGGTTCATTCAGCAGGCTGGCGAAAATCGAGCACGCGTGGCAGCTTTGAATTTCGCCTACGTCGGTGGCATCATGTTCGTTTTTACTCTCTTTGCAATCGTTGCGGCGGTGACGAAGTTTGGGTGGGGCGAGCAGTTCACGTTTTTTAGTGTCAAATACACGATGACACTCGTCACTTTTGCATTCGCTCTGAGTTATTTGGGTGTTTGGGAGTTTCCTTCGATTTCGATTGGGAGCGGTAACAAGGCACGCGAACTCGAGAATCGTGAGGGGCTCATGGGGGCCTTCAGTAAGGGCATCTTCGCGACGGTACTTGCCACCCCGTGCAGTGGTCCGCTACTCGGTTATGTGATGGGAGTGACTTATGAGCTCTCAGCGTTCTACACCTTCCTGATTTTTGTCACGCTCGGTGTTGGTATGTCTCTACCCTACATTTTTCTGGGGTTAAGGCCATCGTTGATCAGTTGGTTGCCCAAGCCGGGGGAATGGATGAACAAACTCAAGGAGTTCATGGCGTTCTTGTTTTTGGGAACCGTTGCGTTCTTCTTTTCGCAGTTCAATGATGCCGATAAGTTGCCCGTGTTTGTTTCTCTGATCGCTGTGTGGTTTGGCTTCTGGATCACCGCGCAGGTTGAATCGTATCGTCCGCTGAAGGCACGGTTGACCGCATGGGCCGGAGGGATCACGGCGGCCGTGGTGATTTCTATGATCGCCTTCTCATCGCTTCGCGCCGTCGATGTGGTGGATTGGCAGGATTACACCGAGCCGGGATTGCAAAAGTTACAGAGTGAAGGTCGGACGGTGATGCTGGATTTTGGAGCGACTTGGTGTCTGACCTGTAAGTACAACTACAAGACTGCGTTGAACACGGCCGAGACACGAGCGGTCATCGATGAGCTTGACGCCGTTGCGATGTACGCTGATTGGTCGGATTACAGCGACGAGATCAAAGTGAAGCTTGAAGAACTCAATAGTCGGTCGATTCCGCTTCTGGTCATCTATCCCGGTTCCCAGCCGGATCAACCGATTATTCTCCGTGATATCGTGACTCAATCTCAGGTTATTGATGCCCTCCGAGAGGCGGGAGCTAGCGTTGATCGAAAGGCCTTCAATGATTTGCCGCGTCTCCAATCCGTTGCCTCCTCGCTCGCGCCGACTGTCCCAGCCGAGATGGCAGAAACGAATCGTGTTGCTGAACCGGTTATTGAAGACTTTCAAGATTCTCAAACGGGCTCAGGGGCGGTGATGATGCTGGGTGCGCAGCTGTGAACCGTCAAACCGAAGCGTTAGCAGATTTCGAGCAAACCATTGTTGCGATCGCATCGAGTGCGGAGCCGAGCGGCAGAGGCGTGGTTCGGCTCTCCGGTTTGGATGTTGATGTAGTTTTAGATCGAATGCATCTCGAGGTTGACGGCGGAAGTTCTGCAAAGCGGTTTGATGCCGAGGTGGATCTGGGATCGCCAATAGGAAAGGTTCCCATCAGCCTTCTCCACTGGCCCACAGAAAGAAGCTACACCGGGCAACCGTCCGCGGAATTTCATCTTCTTGGAAGTCAGCCTTTGCTTTCTGGCATGGTGGATCGTGCCATCCAGGCAGGTGCTCGTGCGGCACGCCCAGGGGAGTTCACGTTGAGAGCTTTTTTGGGTGGACGATTGGACCTGACTCAAGCCGAAGCGGTACTCGGTGTGATTGAGGCGGAGGGGCGTGGTGCACTGAATCAGGCTTTGGAGCAACTCTCGGGAAATCTCTCTCGCCCACTGGAAATGATGCGAGATGAGGCGCTGAACCTTTTGGCAGATGTTGAAGCTGGCCTGGACTTTGTTGATGAAGACATTGAGTTCATCTCGAATGATCAATTGGTCCAGCGATTGAAAGTCATTCAGACTCAGATTGACGAGACATGGGAGATGATGAAGCAGCGAGGAGGAGGTGCCTCTCAACCCGTTGTAACCATTCGAGGCGAACCCAACGCGGGCAAGAGTTTCTTGATGAATCAATTGTCTCAATCGGATGCCGCAATCGTTGCCGATGTTCCCGGCACCACTCGTGATGTGGTTTACTCTCGAGCCAAGATCGGACGACGTGAAATCCGTTTGGCGGACACGGCAGGCATTGAGGCCGGACGATGTGAGATAGAACGGCAGTCACAACAGCATGCGAAAGAAGCAAGCCGGCAGGCGATCTTGCGGTTGTGGTGCGTGGATGCATCGAGGACGGATCTTGAGGAAGCCATCGACATGCTAGTCGAGGTGAGTCGTTCGGAGCGTAAGTCTTCCGTGATTGATTTTTGGATCGCTACGAAATTTGATCGCTGTGATGTTGGTGAGTCTGAGTTGTTAGACCGACTTGTCAGCCGAATGCCTGCTGACCACGATGTCGGGAAATTGCATGTTTGCAGTGCATTGACCGGTCATGGAATGGATTCGCTGGTGGAAAAGATTGAAAGACTGCTTGATTCAATTGATCGTGAAGAGATTGGCAGTGTGCTTGGCACCGCAGCACGGTGTCAGCAGAGTCTTGGTCGTGCCAGAGATGCAGTCAGTGCTGCAATGGCATTGACGATTTCTCAGCAGGGTCACGAGTTTGTCGCGGCTGAGATCAGGTTGCTCGCTGAGGCGTTGGGAGAAGTGACAGGAGCCGTTTACACGGATGATCTGCTTGACCGCGTTTTTAGTCGGTTTTGCATCGGTAAGTGAGTCAACCGTCTTTTTCTGAGCGACCTCGGTAAAGAACGACCGCAAATAGTAAAACACCTGCAGTTGACAACGCCATCGAGGGAATCGTCCACCAAGGTTGGTACGCGAAGCGGATTTCGAGTTCACCCTTCGGCAAGATGACACCCTGCTTGAGGAAATCAATTGAAAGCACGGGAAGGGGATTCCAGTCGGAATCAGTTTGATTTCGATACTGAGCTTTCCAGTTTCCATCCTGATAGATCGAGCGAGTAATCAGTAGTGTTTCCGGTACCCGGATTCGAAAGATGGCTAACTCGGGGTTGGATTCAACACACTCACATTCAATGTGTGAGTTTGGATTTGTTTTTTGTGTTGTTGGTTCAGCGGGTGAGACAGCGAGGACCCAGGGGGAATCAGAAT
>JAKMEW010000120.1 GCA_022425745.1 Rubripirellula sp. | reverse complement strand
GTTCTGATTGTGTTTCTCGTGAGTTTGTTCCATGTTCCCCTGGCGATCCCAGCATGTTGGTGCCCGTTGTTGGTTCGTCGAGGAATAAGAAAGCCGGTGAGCACAGGACATTCGTCAGACCCGTTCGTAATGCATCGAGAAAGCTACGTCCTGATTCAAGTTGTTCAAATGGGAGGTAAAGGATTTGTTGGATTTCGTCGGCGGAGACTGGACGTCGATACGCCTTGGGAAGAAGCGTCTCAAAAATCTCCAATAACTCTTGCCGGCTAGCGGTTGCTGGATCAATGTCACCGAGTAGCTCTTGGCGGCTCACGGGAGGCCAAGGATCGATGGGGCCTTCGATGGTGATTTCACCGATTTCGATACCCGGCTCGGCATAGGTGTCTGCATCCTTTCTGGTATCTCGAGTCCCGTAACATTTCGGTTGAAAGGTGCCGTCACTTTCGATTAGTTCATCGGTGAATTCAATCGTTGTCCACTCACTTGGTAAAGCTTCAAAAAAACCGACCAAATGTTTTTCACGGCGTCCAACGATGGTGTCACCTCCGTAGACTCGGAGGATGACGGGTTTTTTACTTTGAATGGCCCTGATCCGCATCGTTCCCCGGTAGGTTCCAGCCGGTGCACGCAGTCGGGCAAAGTTGACGAGGTTTGTGGGGCAATAGCCAGACTGAAAAATAACTAGCCCATCATCAGTTCGTCTAAACATTTTTCCGATCTGGCTTTCAAGCTGCGGCTTACCATCATGCGTTTTCTGATCGAGTAGATTGGTGGTGTGTTGGATTTTTTTTGGCGGTAGGGGTGGGCCTAGGATTGCGTCGATGGCGACGTTGGCTGTTTGTAGGTATGACTGAATCGCTTCCGCTGACACAGCCAGTCCTTCACCGACGTTGTCAAAACCGGCGATGGCGTTGTCTTTCGGAAGATGCTCTTTCAATCGCACGTTGATACCGAAGATGTCACGAATCGAATTTTCGTATTCGGATTGGTTGAGTCGACGTAAAACCACGTCATTGTGATCCGACTCAGAGCTGATGATTCGTTCAGATACTAGCCGAGTGAATCGTTCGCGTTCTTGTTCACTCGGTTGCGTTGCGTCCGCAGGCGGCATCTCGCCAGAGCGAACTCGGTCATGAATCCTGATCCATCGCTGAAGGGTTTCAGTTGTCGAAAGGTCAAGCCTAATGCTCGATAAGATCAAGTCACCGTTAGGATCATCAGCATTGTGGCAGCTCACGCATTGGTTTTCTATCCAGTTGCTTAGCCATTGGTCGTTGGTGTCTGCGAATGCGACTTTACCCTGCAAGATAGATATCCCAACGCACATCGCGCAAGAACGGACTAACCAACCGAGTTTGGATTGCTGTTGCATCTTAGAAATGTTTCCACCAGAAATGTTTTTACCTGCGCCTGTACAGGTTCCGACTCTTCATGCCGATTCGGCTGCGTTACTTAGGGAGGGCGTTGTCGCGAATCTCGATGAGTTTGCTTTTTAAATCTTGCTGAAACCTTTGTACGGTTGCTAGATGTTCCGGAGCGTCTGCGAGGTTGTGGAATTGTTTAGGATCGCCTTCGGTGTCAAAAAGTTCGATGCCACCTGACGCGTCTTCACCGTATTGAATGTAGGACCAACGGTCTTCCCGCAACAAGAAACCTTTCCGCATCGGGGCGACACTGAAGGCTGCTTTGCGAACCGTTTCATTCGGCGAAGTCAATAGCTTGGTAATGTCTTTTCCTTGAACATGCGTTGGAATCTCTAAGCCACAGAGATTCGCGATGGTTGGGTAGAGATCCAGTAGTTCGACCAGGCTATTGCAGATTGCGGGTTCTTGGCCAGGTACCGATACGATTAAAGGTACGCCAGCCGATTCATCTCGTAGAGAAACTTTCGCCCAGAAATCGTGTTCCCCAAGGTGATACCCGTGGTCACTTGTGAAGATCACAATCGTCTGATCTCTCAGGCCGGAGTCATCAAGTGCTTTGAGCACTTTTCCGACTTGAGCATCCATGTACGACACCGAAGCATAGTAACCACCGATCGCTTTTTTCTGACGACGAAGATCCATTTTCATGTTCACGCTGGTTTTGTAATTGATCCCAGCTTTTGGGATGTCCATCCAGTCATTTTCTAAGCGTTCTGGCAGAGCCATCGTTGAGTAGGGCAGAAAAGGTTCGTAGTATTTTCTGGGTGCCACAAACGGAACATGTGGCCGAACAAATCCAACACCGAGCCAGAACGGTTGCTTCTTGCGATCGGGATGACTCAAGATCTCAACGGCTTTGGCCGCAGTCTTTCCATCCGAGTGAACGAGGTCATCCCCATCGGCTTCGACAACAACAAAGGTGTTGCCACCAACTGCCGGCTTTTTTCCGTCTGGATTATTTTCAAGCGTTTCTCCATCACCGGGCGCGCGCCACTCCGGCCCTTGGCTATTGAACCTTTCCGTCCACGAGCGAGCATCATCCGCTCCATCACCGCCATCCTCGATGCCCCCAGGAACACCCATGTGGAAGATTTTACTTACACGAGCAGCGTAGTAGCCATGATTTTTAAAATGCTCCGACCACGTGGGGAGATCGCCAATTTGTTCACGAGGGCTTTTGTAACCCAGAACCCCCGTGGCGTGAGGGTAAAAGCCCGACATGAATGAAGCTCGTGAAGGTCCGCAGTAAGTCCCTTGGCAGTACGCTTTCGTAAAGCGAACACCGCGATTGGCAAGTGAATCAATGTTTGGAGTTCGGCAAGTGTTATTTCCGTAACACGATAAAGCATTCGCTGTTAGATCGTCAGAAATAATAAAGAGCACGTTGTAGTGACGAGTCGAGTGTGCACGTTCCGCGCAAGGTGACAAGGTGCTGGTCAGCACAATGATCGCCGCGGAGATTGTGAGAATGAGACCGTTGCACGGGTTGTCGGTTTTGGATAGCACACGCCCCGATGAAAATGTAAATGAAACTTGGGGACTGAAAATAGTTCTTCTCTGTGGATACATGTCGTTATGGTTTGATCGAATGTGCATCTTGTTGATGAAGTTAACTTGTAAAAAGCGGGGTGCGTTAATTACATCCTGCCGGTGATGGTGACTTAGGTCATGTGGGCAACACCCCCGGATTGTAAGTGATTTTGTTTCCACGCGGTGGTTTGCTTTCTTGCCCGAGCAGGGTGGTTGGGTCATGATGGTCTCAGCTCACATCCGTCCCTTTTCGCAGTGGGTGATCGGTGTTGTTCCCTTAGTGTGTCTGACCTTTTCAGAAAGTGGAAATGGAGGATTTGATGTTTTCGCGTCGGCTGTGTTTATGCGGATTGATGTTCTTGTTCATCCTGAGTACTTCGCGTGCGGAAGATGGCGAGAGTTTGAAACCAAAGATTTTCCAGTGTCATGACGCCGTGGTCAGTGAGACTTTTGATCAGCAGATCCCAGGTAAAGCAATTCCGGTAAAGGGTCGCTGGACCGTATCCCACGGGGCAATGCAGGGTGCTGAATTAGAATCTGACAGGCATGCAGCCGTTTTGAATTACCAGAAACCAAATCGTGACTCCGCAGTGAAATTTCGTTTCAAACTGAGTGATACCTCTGGTGGATTTCACTTTAGCTTGAATCATCAGACCGGGCATCTCTTTCGGGTGGTGGTCGACAGCGATGGCGTCTCCATCAAACTTGATAAGGATAAGAAAGATCCCGAGTCCAAAGCGGTGCTACTTGCTAATGCAAATCAAGAGATTGCCAAAAACCAGTGGCACACCATGTTGATCGAAATGAAGGATGATCGAGTAGTGACACAGGTGAGCCAGGGAGTGGTGCTGGAGGCTCGTCATTCCAAACTTGCCGTGGCAAAACCCAACTACCGGTTCGTCGCACGTGGCAGTGCGTTATTCATTGACGATCTATTCGTTTTTGAGAAATGAATTTGGACTGGTGCGAGATGTCAATTGTTTTAGATCTTTGGTTTCTTGTGATTTCACCTTTCGCGATCTCGAGAAAAAATAGAAATCGTCAATCGTATTTGAGTAGACCAAACGTGATGGATTCCATTTTAAGCCACAAGGTTTTGTACCTCTGCATGGTCACAGTCGGCTGTGTAGCCGGTTGCCGTCAAGAGAGCGAGCCGGCGGATATACCTCAAGTACAATTCTCGGATGGATTCGGATCCTCGATCGGAAGGGAGGATGCTTTTCTATCTCAAGATCAAGCAATGGAGATTGGTGGCGACGGGTCGGTGGCCAAAATCCCGGATCAGCTTGAAACTACTAACTCCGACCGAAAAAACATCGACTATTTGCAGTTGGAGCAGAAGATCAACTCGGCGGAGGCTTTGGCTGCGAAGCGACAATATAAGAGGGCGGCGGAGTTAGCAGTAGAGGTTGCGGGGGAACCGATTCCTGATCCTATCATGCCACTGATGAAGGCCTTTGATTGGTACTTGCGTGATTTGGATTTGGAGATGGCTGAGCAGGTTTGTGTCTTGGCGATCGAAGGAGACCCAACTGATCCAAGGCCGCGACGCGCTCTCGCCCAGTTGTTGAACGCGGAAGGCCGCCGCTACGAGGCTAGCCAGCAAGTGCAGGACCTAATCCGTCTCGGAGCCGCATTTCACCGTGAGATACTCAGTTTGATTGACTTGAGCGGACCCTTTGATTTGGTTTCCTTTGCGGAGATTCTCGGTGACGGTAAGGGATCGCTAATCGAACTTGGTATCGCGAGAAGACGTTTCGTCGCCGATGCTAAACCAGAAGAAGCTTTAGTGATTTTGGATGAATTATCGCAAGTCAATCAGCATCCCGCGGTTGCTGCCCTGCAGGGGAGAATCTTAGCCGAGCAGGTTGAATTAGAGCGGTTGGGTCAATGGGCAACTGACTTACCTGAAGGAACAATGGAGCAACCGGAGTATTGGTTGGCGGTGGGACTCTGGTGTATCCATCAACAGAAGGATCGAGAAGCGGTGCGGGCACTTTCTGAGTCCCTTGTTCGCGATCCCACTAATCGCCGAGCGATTCGAGCGATGGCCGCAACATTTGGTCGGTTGGGTGAGACCGATTTAGCTAGGAAGACTCAGGAAACGTTGGGAGTCCTCGATTCCATTTTCCGTGACGCAAGTTCTGCGGATGCCGCTCAGTCCATGAAAATTGCTACTGAATTTCATCAGTTGCAACGTCTATGGGAATCCGTTGTTTGGTTCCGTCAGTCTTTCGAACTCGCCGGTGTTCTCGAGCAGCGAGCGGATGAGTTGAACACTCGAGTGGGGCAGATTCGACAATGGGAATCACGGTATGAACCGATGGATCTGGGAAAGATACGAGTTGAAAAGATGTTTGGCTTTCAGATTCAAGATTACCCCGAGGTTGCACTAGCTGATTTATCGTCGATGGAAATGAATCAGAGCCAAGCGGAAGAAGTTTCCGGTTTCGGATCTCCTGATCAACATCAAATACGTTTCACAGAAGTTGCCGCTGAAATCAATTTAATGACATCTTTCGTCAGCGAATACTCGCTCGAGCAGGTCGATTTTTGGTTGTACCAAGCTAATGGCGGGGGGCTGGGCGCTTTTGATTATGATCTTGATGGGAACTGTGACCTTTACGTTGTTCAGTCGGGTGGCAGCCCAAAAGCGGCCGATTCGAGTTCGCCCAACGAGTTGTACAGGAATCTCGACGGCAAATCTTTTCCAGAGGTGTCACAGAGCACACAGACACAGGATCGTGGTTATGGTCAGGGTGTCTGCGCGGCTGACCTGAATCAGGATGGATGGTTGGACCTGGTGATTGCAAACATTGGTTTGAATGCCGTTTACTTTAATCAGGGAGACGGAACCTTTCGTCGCGCCACCGACAAGTACTGGTCGGGTGATCCCGCGGCATGGACGTCAAGTATTGCGGTGGGTGATCTTGACGGTGATCAATTACCCGAAGTGATCGAAGTGAATTACTTGGATGATCCTCAGATCTTTGAGCGGAAGTGTGTGGGTAAGCAGCTTGACTGCACTCCACAGCGTTTCCGTGCTGCTGTGGATGGTTTTTTCCGAACCCAAGAAAATGGATCGTTGGTCGCATGGGATGGTGCAGTGGATTCCGGAGATAAGCCAAATTATGGTTTTGGTGCAATCCTGGCCAACATCGATGGTTTAGCGGGTAACGATCTGTTTGTGTCCAACGACGGTGATGTCAATCACCTTTGGCGTAGTCTTTCAATGGGGGTAAGGTCATCCACTGGTCATTCACCTGAATTTCGCATGAGTGAGGCGGGAGCCCTTTCAGGGTGCAGTATTGGAGTGAATGGTCTAAGTCAGGCATGCATGGGAATTGCCACAGGGGATTTCGATCGAAATGGGACATTTGACTTTCTCATTACAAACTTTCATAACGAGCCATTGAATTTATTTTTGCAGATGAGTCCTGGGCTCTTTGTTGACGAAGCGTTGAAGTACGGTTTGGCGCAGACCGCCAAAGATGTTCTTGGCTTCGGCGTTCAATCGGTTGATTTTGATCACGACGGTTGGCTTGATGCGGCCGTTAGTAATGGGCATCTCTATGATGCGAGGTACGCGGATATTCCTTTTCAGATGCAATCACAGTTGTTCCGTGGTGGCAAGCAAGGTTTTCTGCTTCAGGATTCAAAAGCAGCGGGCGATTATTGGAGCCGATCTCACTTGGCTAGAACGCTGGCAACTTTCGATTTCAATCGCGATGGTAGGATGGATTTAATTGCCAGCCATCTTGATCAGCCGATCGCTGTGCTGCGTAATGATTCTCGAGCAGGGAATTGGCTGCAGTTAGACTTGATCGGAGTAAGATCCGAGCGTGATGCGATCGGAGCCAAGGTGACCGTGCATTGCAAGGGTGAGAGCTGGACTTCTTGGGTGGTCTCCGGTGATGGCTACATGTGTACGAATCAAGCGGGATTGCATTTTGGGATTGGTGAGCATCAAAGGATCGAGCGAGTCGAGATTCAGTGGCCGTCTGGTGAGCAGCAGGTCTTGGATTCCCTGTCGGCTAACCAGAGAGTCTTGATTGTGGAAGGGCTATCCCTTTATCAGCAGAATTGAATCTCGCGGAGAGCTTCTTGTCTTGGCGGAGAGCTTCTTGTCTTGATTGAGCGGCCGTTCGTGTTGCTCTTCAATAAACACCAACACCTTCCGAAACGCAGTGAGACGTGACCGGCGCATCGAGTTATACCTTACTTTTTGTTTTGTTATGACTCATACTGCGGTCTGCTGATTGAGATCGTAGTTTGATCTAGATTGAAGTTTGATCTAGGTTTGGGCCGCGGCACTCTCGGAGCGATTTTCATTTAGGTCAATCTTCGATGAAACGTAATCTATTTCTCCTAGTCGCTGTCATCGCCGGAATCGGTGTCTTCTATTTATCGCGGGACGATTCCGACAATGGGACGGTTGATGTTGCGGCTCTGGCAAGGGAGCGGGCGAGGAAAGAGGCTGCTGCTGAGGCTAACGCTATTGCAAATCAATTGGATCTGTCCGTACTCGCAAAGCAGGGCAAAAGTCAGCCATTACCGGAGTATCTCGCGTCGGATGTCGATCCCTCTGGAAGGTTTTGGCTCGTCGGAAACCCGGAGAGTGAATTTGGTGTTGAGATTCCATTTGAGCCGGGGAACCTACCGGCTGCCATGGAAGGACGAGGTACGCGTCCGAACAAAGCAGGTTTTCTGGGGGCTGATTCCTGCCAAGAGTGTCATGCTGATAAGTATGACTCTTTCGTGGAGACAGCACATCATCGAACTTCACGCATCGCGAACCTTGATGAGATTTCAGGGCCCTTGAGCGGTGGGAAGAATAGGATGAGAACGCTTCATCCTGAAATTGGATTTGAAATGTTGGAGCGTGATGAGGTTGCGTACCAAAGGGTGTCTTTCTTTGATTGGCAGTTTGAAGTGCCGATGCAATTGATCATGGGTTCGTCAAAAATGGCAGAGACCTACCTGTACTGGCACGGTGATAGACTCTTTCAGCTCAACTGCACTTATCTTTCCGAGCCAGATGCGTGGATCAACAGTCCCGGTTACCTCGATGGCGATGCTGCCTACGCGAGACCGATTCAGTCAGGCTGTCTTGATTGCCATACGACTTACGCCGCCTTTGAGAAAGATCCCAATCATTTTGATCCAGACTCACTAATCTTGGGTGTTTCATGTGAACGTTGTCACGGCCCAGGACAGCAACATGTTGATTACCACCACTCGCATCCCAATGACAAGAAATCGCAATTCATGGTGGTTCCCAGTAAGCTGAGTCGTGAACGTGAGATGGATGTGTGCGGGCAGTGTCATACCGGTGATAAAGCACCCAAGGCGGCCGAAGCGTTTGGTTTTCGACCCGGTGATCGACTTGAGGATCATTATGACGAACTAGAAGGTCACGACGATTCGGCCAATAGTGTTCATACCTCCAATCAGATCGCTCGGCTTGCTCTTAGTACCTGCTTCAAGGAATCTGAGATGGCGTGTGTGCAGTGTCATGATCCACACAAGAACGAACGCGGGCTCAGTCAAGTCTTTTCACAGCGGTGCCTAAAGTGTCATCAAGAAGAGCATTGTGGCATGCAAGAAGAGTTGGGGCCGAAGCTCAGTGAAAATTGCATCGACTGCCACATGCCGAAGCGGGCTACCGCTAACTTGCGAGTGGAAACGATTGGCGGTCAGGTGTTTCCTCCGCTGAGAGATCACTACATTCGAGTAGACAAGGAAGCGACCGGCAAATATCTCGATTCAATCAAGCAGTAGTTTTCGCCTCTCCATTTAAATTACAAGCCATAAAAAAAGCCTCACCTGAAGGTTCAGGCGAGGCTTCGTTTTTTAGTTAGTGATCGAGTCAGCGATTACTGATTGAGTTGCTCTTCGATCACCTCTTTGACGGCACGTGTACCGAGAGCACCCCAGAGTCCGTAAGGACTTGGTGCACCAGGTTCCGCACCGGGATACCAACCTGGATCGCTTCCAGTACCACGCTCAATCGGTGGCAGGGTGTTATCACCCGCCTCAATCGAGTCGGTGATGAAGACAACCGCTCCGTCACCCATCAGGACGTGTGCACCACCTTGGTGACGACTACCTGCGGAGTGAACCCCTTCGTTGTAGTCACCACCACCGATCTGACAGCTTGGGCTGTTCGGTGGCAAGATGGTGGTGAAAG
>JAKMEW010000078.1 GCA_022425745.1 Rubripirellula sp. | reverse complement strand
GTACAGAACTGCCCCCCTCCGAGGAGAAGCGAATTCAGAAATCCCTCAGCGATCGCTTCGCCCCGTTGCTCCGTCGCCGCTGGCAACAAAAGCACGGGATTCAAACTTCCCATCTCTGCAAATACAGGAACAGGCCTTTCCCTAAGTGCAGCTAAACGACATAGCGCACGCCCACCTTGTTCACTGCCAGTGAATGCGAGTCCACCCAGAGATCGATGCGTCACGAGTCGCTCACCAACCGAATTGGCTCGGCCCTGCAGAAATGAAAAAGTTCCCTCTGGAAAAGAAAAATCCTGCATGGTCAAACGCAGTATCTCGGCGAGCATCTCACAGGTACCGGGATGTGCGGGATGTCCTTTCACAATGACCGAGCAACCTGCCGCCAGAGCCGTCACCGTGTCGGTACCCACCACGGAAATTGCAAACGGAAAATTGCTTGCTCCGATAACACCAATGACACCGAGCGGGTGCATCATGGATCGCACATCCGGCTTCGGAAATGGTTTTCGTGTGGGGTCACCGCGATCAATCCTTGCATCGATCCAACTGCCTTCTTTCACCATACGAGCAAAAGCTCGAGTCTGTTGAATCGTCCTGATCAACTCCCCCTTCGCCCTTGGTAATGGGTAGCCAGTCTCGGCCATGCATTGTTCAAGAAGAGCACCCTGACTTCGCTCGAGCGAATCTGAAAGACTATCCAGAAAAGCAACACGCTCTGTAACAGCGAGGCCGCCCCCGTACATAAAAGCACTCGCGGCAGATTCCACAGCCATATCAACTTCGATGTCCGTCGCTTCGGCGTAGAGAGGTCCCACAACTGAACCATCAAACGGATCCCTTACCTGAAACTGGCTCGGGCATGCCGCCACCCACTCACCATTGATCAAATGCCCCCCAGTTAAATTGAATTTCGTAATCATCGCTTCCTAAACACTTCTCGTTAAGCCCAGACAAATCATTAGAAAAGCCAAACAGAGCACAGCGACGCCGTTGCGCCACCCAATCCGCCTCCCATAGATTATCAACCACTCGCTCCACCCAAAACAATAACGCGGGCGTCATCACATCTAGCGTGCCGAACACCCAAATGGCTGACCGCGCCGGATGGTTGGCCCACCGCAAACGCTACCAGCACACCGAAACAAGATTCCACCCCTCCGCGGCTCCTTAGTCGGAGACTTGAACCGTGACGGCAACCTTGAACCGTGACGGCAACCTTGAACCGCAACGGATACCCGCTACGTCGCAGACTATTTCGCATCAAGCGGAAGGTCGATATCATATCGGTTCGGTTTTCACATGACATCACACCAGACACACCCTGCCACAATCCTCAGGTCCATGAAAAACCTCTCCGTGATCCTCGCGTTTGCCCTCTTGCTCACTGCAAACAAATCGTCCGTCATTGCTGCAGATTGGAACCAATACCGCGGCCCCGAGGGTGATGGAAAATCGATGGAAGCAATCACGACGGACGGATTCCAAAAGGGAATGCAACAGCCGGTTTGGAAGGTCGCGACGCCTCTGGGATTCAGTTCATTTTCAATAGGTGGCGGCGCAGCCTACACGATCATCACTCGAGAGTCCGGTGGTGAAAACCGAGAAACCTGCATTGCAATCGACTGCGAAACCGGAAGAGAGCTTTGGTCCGTGCCACTCAGTTCGAGTGACTATGGTCATGGCGGCGGTGACGCGGGTGCTCCCGGTAATCGCGGAGGAGACGGAGCGAGAAACACACCGACAATGGATGGGGATCGCGTATTCGTCTACGACGGTCACCTTGTACTAACATGTCTTGCCAAAGACAGCGGTAAAGTGCTTTGGCAACGCGACATTGTTGATGAGTTCAACGGGCGTAACATCAAGTGGTTCAATGCAACTTCGCCTGTCATCATCGACGGTAAAGTCTGCGTCAGTGGCGGCGGACCCGGTGAGACCTTCTTGGCATTTGATCGCTCCAGCGGTGAGATTCATTGGAAAGCTGGTGATGACCTGATGACTCACGCAACGCCGCATGTCACATCCTTTAACGGCAAACCTCAAATTGTCTTTTTCATGCAATCAGGACTCATCTCGCTGGACCCCAAAACCGGTGATGAACGTTGGCGAAGTCAGTTTCCATTCAGCGTCTCAACAGCCGCATCACCCGTCTCCTCAGGTAATCAGGTCTACTGCTCGGCCGGTTACGGTGTGGGCGCTGGCCTCTTCCAAGTCAGTGACAAACCGGAGGCCGATGAGGTCTGGTTCAAATCAAACCAACTCATGAATCACTGGAGCACCCCGGTGATTCATGACGGCCACCTTTACGGGATCTATGAATTCAAAAAATATGGCAAGGCGCCACTTCAGTGCGTCGAATTGGCAACCGGCGAAATCAAGTGGTCGGAGCCTGGCTTTGGACCCGGCAACGTGATTCTTGCTGGCGATAAACTCGTCGTCCTATCCGATGCGGGTGAAGTAGCTCTCGTTAACGCAAACCCAACCTCTTACCAGCAACTTGGTCGTGCGAAAGCCATTGACGGAAAGTGCTGGTCGACGCCCGCATTTAGTAATGGAATGCTTTACGTTCGTAGCACCACCGAGGGTGCATGCTTCGATCTCCGCGGACAGTAGAACGAGCACTTAGCCGTTCGCAGTGCCCGGTTTCTTTCCGAAGAGAGAATCAAGCGATTCGATCTTTGTGACGACCTTCTCGGCGCCTTTTTCAGTCACTTTCGCCCTCAGTCGAATGGGCGTTCCACAGTGATAGGCGAGATTGAACTGATGAAAGTCCCTGAACTCAACGTCGATACGAACCGAATCTGATCCCGCCACATCGACATAGAAAATCCGAGCCTCGTTGAGATCTTCGGATAATCGCAGCCGCCCTTGAACCTCAACCTCGCCGGATTCGTAACGAACCCAACTCTCAAAGTGCTTTTCCTGGAACGCGTCAAAAGGTGATCCATCGAGACCCGGCAACGGAGAATCCGAATCGCCGAAAGTTGTGACATCCACGTCGAATAGTCGTAGTAAAGCCAAGTGCAGTCGTCCGAGTTCCTGATTCTCTGCGTAACGCAGATAACGTCCCGTTTTAAGGCGTCCACCTCCCTTACCGGCCAGCACAAGTGGAATACGAGTCGCGGTATGGTTATCGCTATGCCCCATACCTGATCCATAAAGAACCACGCAGTGATCGAGAAGCCTTCCGGAATGATCCTCAAACGATTTGAGGCGATGGAGCAGCGAGTCAAACTTCTGCATATGCCAAAGACTGATTTTCAATAGCGCATCCAGATTAGGTCTCGAAAAGTTCCGGAAGAAGTGTGAGAGATAATGATGCTGTTCAGTAACACCGAGAAAATCAAAGATCATTCGACTGTTGCTATTACCTAGCATGTAACTCACGCATCGCGTTGTGTCGGTCCAGAGGGCGACGGCGATGATGTCCAATATTGCTTCAACCTGCTCATCTAAATTGGCAGGAGCGAGAGGCCGTTCCAGAGTCGCAACCTTCTGGTCAGGCTTTTGCTCGGCGATTACCTCAAGTTTCTTTTCCGTCCCTCTAACCACCGAAAGATATTGATCCAAAATCTGGCGATCCTCTGCCCCTGACTGGCGGATCAAGTCACGGCTATCCTCCATCACTCGATCCAACACGCTCGAAAACTGCTTCCGCTTAACTGGATTCTGCATCGGATTGCGAAACAGTCGATCAAAGATCAGCTGAGGGTCACTCTCTCGCGGAATTGGATCTCCGTTTGAGTCGTAAGAGATGTAGCTGCATCC
>JAKMEW010000179.1 GCA_022425745.1 Rubripirellula sp. | reverse complement strand
AGTAGGGGCAGTTCAGGCTCAACCGAGCCTGTTTGAAGATCGTGTCGAGGATGAATTGATCTCGATATGGGATCAGGTGGCTCGTGTTCGTAGCGAGCGTGATGAAGGCTGGAAGGAGTATCAGTCTTTAGTGCAAAAACGCGAAGGTCTGCTGGATGATCTACCGCATTCAGAGCGTCGGTTAGCTAATGCTGTTAGCGAACTAAAACGCTGGGGTGAAGCATGGAAGAACTCCGGCGTCGATCTGATCGAAATCGATGATTTTGACGCGGGTGACGCGGTTCTATGGTTAGATCAACTATCGCAGTTGAATGATTTGTTTCAGCGACGAGACGAGTTGAATTTAGCGATTGAGCAGCTTCAGAAAGATCGCTCGTCGTTTTTACAGACCATTAACGATTTAGCGACATTACTTGGAGATCAGATCCAGCCTAATGGTGATGTGGTCCTATTTATCCAATCGACCTATCAGAGACTGCAAGCACAACGGGAAACGCAACAGTCCCTGAAGAACTGCCAAGAAGAGATCGGCGAGATCGAACTAAAGATGGTTGATGCGGATGCTCAATTGGCAGCAGCAACGGCTAACCTTACTAGGTTATGTAACGAGGCGGGAGTCGATTCGGTTGAGGAATTACCGGATATCGAAAAGCGAAGTCGAATGAAAATGGAATTGGACTCAAAATTCAAAGGACTCGATGACGATCTCCGCAGGCTGGCATCTGATCAAGAGTTTTACAAGTTTATTGATGATGCTGCTGCGGAGACGAAGTCCGTTTGGAGTTTGGAAATTGACAAAGCGACTCAGAATCAAGATTTAATTCATGCTGCCTCTGAGAGAAATTTGATCGAAACGGGGGCGGTTGAGAATGAGCTTTCAAAGGTTGACGGAGATGCGAAGGCCTCGGACTTGAGGCAGAAGATGGAGCTCACCGCTGGGCAAATCAGAAACGATGCAGAGCTCTATTTGATCAAGCGATTAGGTTTTAAATTGCTTCATCAAGCGATTGAGCACTACAGGCGACGGAATCAGAGTCCCGTGCTTGCTTTGGGTGAGCAATACTTCTCAGAGCTCACTTGCGGTGAGTACATTGAGTTGCGGCCAGATTACGATGCTTCTGGGAAGGCCACTCTGCAAGCGGCCCACAGATCTGGCTTAGTGAAATCTGTTAGAGAGATGAGCACGGGAACCGCTGACTCGCTTTACCTCGCCTTGCGTCTCGCTAGCCTGCAGCATCAGATGGAAAACAGTTATTCGATACCAGTTGTGATTGATGATTGCTTGATTCAGTTGGATGATCGAAGGGCTCTGGCGGCTCTTCGTGCATTGAGTGAGTTGTCGATCAAGACGCAGGTTATTTTGTTTACACATCATCAGCATCTGATTGATTTGGCGCGTGGCGGTTTAGAGGAGACCGCCGTTGCAATCCATCAGTTGGGCGTGTGATTTAGTAATCCATTCCTCGGTCGCTCTCAGAACAGGACTCGACCCACTTTTTTGCCTTAGAAACCATGCTTTTGAGCCTTTCTGGTTCACGATCGGAGAGATCATGCGATTCGCTAGGATCGTTCGCTAGATTGTAAAGCTCCCAGCTTTTTCCTTGGTTCGAACTGTAGATTTTGAAGTCGTTCTCATGCCATGCGATTTGCTTAGCTGACTGAAACCCGATTGGTTGATCTCGCAAAGTGACTTCTTGGCTGAGGATCGGTAGCAGCGAAATGCCGTCTAGTGGCCGCTCATCTGGGTAATCAAGTTGCAGTAGATCGAGGATTGACGGAAGGATATCACTGGTGACTGCCGGTGCATCGAGCACGATGTTGGGAGCTTGGTTTGGCCAAACCAGAATTCCTGGGACTCTCACGCCACCTTCGTAAAGCGATCTTTTTCTACCTCGGAGACCACCTGCTGAACCTGGTGCCTTTCCATGACTGCCCTCCGGGCCATTGTCCGAGCAGAACCAAAGAATCGTATTGTCTTCGATGCCATGGTCTTGAAGGTAGGATCTCAGTCTGCCGATTTGTTGATCCATCGCGGTGATGCATCCGTAGTAGTTGCGATCATAAGTGCTGAATTCTTTGTAAGGATTCGTATTTTGAGCATCCGCTACCACCGGTAGGTGAGGGGCATGAAACCATATCGTGGTGAAAAATGGTTTCTGTGCCTGTATGGATTGATCAATGAAAGGAAGCACACGATCCATGACAATTTTTGAAGTGTCACCGGATAGATTCTCTGTGACTTCTTCCAAGTGATGGTTCCAGAATCTTGTTCCATAGAATTTGCTCTCGGTTTTGTCATCAAGCGGCGCCCAGCCATTTTTATTTGCACTGAGCGGTGCCCGCATTGGATCGTAAGTTGGAACCTTTGATTCAGTGACAAAGCTTTCGTCAAATCCATGCATCGCAGGGGTGGAAAAATGTTTTGCACCACGAACGCCACCCCGATTGGCATCATTGACCGTCTTGGTCAATGTACCTAGGTGCCATTTACCGAAATGACCGCTGAGGTAATTGAGTGGCTTGAGTAACTCGGGGATGGTGATCTCTTCTTGCGGCAGGTGGCCCGTGTTGGCGAAGTAAATCCCGTAGCGAAAGGGGTGTCGTCCGGTCAAGCAACTTCCTCGAGTGGGGCTGCAGACAGGTGCTGCGGCATAGAATCGCGTGAAACGCGTTCCCTCGCTCGCCATCTGATTCAAGTGCGGTGTTTGGATGATGGACTTTGAGTTGTAGCACTGAAGATCACCATATCCCAAATCATCACACATAATGAGGATAATATTTGGTCGGTCATTAGTGCCTTGCGCAGTCGCCGACTGAAGGGCTGGTAAAGTGGCCAGGATGGCGAGGAGCAACGATTTGTGATTGAGGGTGGTCATGCATTTTTTTTCAGTGAGGAAAAGCTGCGGTGGATTCTCTGCAATCACAAGCACGCAGCGTCTGGTTCTTTTTTAGCAAGGCATTGCTACGGGATCGTTTTGCGCTGAATACGGTCAAGTCATCTAGGCGTGCATCTCTTTTAGAATTTGACCGGTTAGGCTCGCGTCCTCGGCGGCAACTTGTTCCGGCGTGCCCTGCGCAACAAGTTGACCGCCGTTCTCTGCGGCACCGGGGCCAAGGTCGATGATGTAGTCGGACGCATGCATCAGTAATGCGTTATGTTCGACAACTAGCAGGCTGTGACCTTCATGGATTAATGCGTCAAAACAGTCGATTAACCGAATGATATCCGAAAAATGCAAGCCGGTGGTTGGTTCATCAAGAATGAAGAGAGTACGTTTTTTACTCGCGGTCGCCAAGAATGCGGCTAGCTTTAGGCGTTGTGCTTCTCCACTCGAGAGCGTGGTTGCCGGTTGTCCCAGTTTGATGTAGCCAAGTCCAACGTCGATCATTTTTTTCAATCGATCCTGCGCTTTTTCATGTCCGCGGAAAAAACGGTGCGCCTCAACCACGGACATTTCCAAGACTTCGGCTATCGAGCGATCTCGATAGCGCGCTTTCAGGATTTCTTCACGATATCGAGAGCCTCTGCAAGTCGGGCATTCCATCGTGATGTCGGCCATGAATTGCATGTCAATCTGCAGCAATCCCGACCCTTCACAGTGCTGGCACTGTCCCTTTGAGCTATTGAAGCTAAAGTGGCTTGCCGTGAAACCGAGTGTTTTGGCATCTACTGTTTCAGCGAAAACTTTTCGTATCGGGTCGAATGCTTTTATAAAAGTTACAGGTGCACTTCTGGCCGATCGACTGATTGGTGATTGATCCACCAGCAGACAGTCTTGTATCTGGCTTAGGCCTGTGATGTTTTTGAATGGTAAGGTAACGGCTGTCTTGCTCTTTTTGCGTTGCTGTATGGCACCAAACAGGGTGTCTTGAATCAGCGAGCTTTTTCCACTCCCCGAGATTCCCGTTACGAGACACAGAACTCCGAGAGGGAAATCGACAGAGATGTTTTTAAGGTTGTTGCCGCTGGCGTTTTTCAGTGAGATATAGCCGGTGGGGTTTCTGCGTTCTCGACTACGAACCGCCCAGCCTCGCTCGCCTGCAAGAAACTGACCGGTCTCACTGATTGGGGAGTCGAGCATTTCTTCAACACTCCCTTCAAAAATGATCTCGCCTCCTCGGTTCCCCGCACCGGGGCCAACCTCAATGATGTGATCAGCAAGTCTCAGCATGGTTTCATCGTGTTCGACGATGATCACGCTATTTCCGCGTTTCTGCAGTTGGATGATTGCCTTTGATAAATGATTCACATCATGCGGGTGGAGTCCCGCGGTGGGCTCATCTAAGACGTAAAGCATGTTGACCAGACTGCTTCCGAGTGTTGAGGTTAATGCAACACGCTGAGTTTCTCCTCCAGACAGTGTTCTGAGGGTTCGGTTTAGTTGCAGGTATCCGAGGCCAACGGTCTGGAGGTAACCAATACGCTGTTTGATTTGTTGCAGCGGTTCCGATGCAATGGACGAATCACGATCTGAGAGGTTGAGACCATCGAGCTTATCTTTCGCATGGCTCGCTTTCATGTTGAGCCATTGGCTGATGTTATGATCTCCCACTCGATACGCGAGTGTTTCTTTTTTAAAACGATCACCGTCACACTCTGGGCAGGTTCGGTAGCTTCTGTACCTTGATGCAAAAATGCGGATGTGCATTTTGTATTTTTTTCGATCAAGCCAAGCGAAAAAACCATTGAGACCACCGAAGTGTCGCTCTGGGACTCCCCGCTCGATGAGTTGCCGATGTTTTTTCTTTAGTTTCTTAAATGGCACATCGGTTGGGACGTCGTAATCATCGGCGAGAGCGAGTAGTTCATCGAGCTCATGCCGGTAAGACGGTGTGTTCCATGGGGCAATCGCTCCCTCTGCAAGAGTTAAGTCAGGGTCGGGAACAACGAGGTTCATATCGATGTCGACGATTTCTCCGAAGCCCTCACATCTTGGGCAAGCACCAAGCGGATTGTTGAAGTTAAAAAGCCTTGGCACCGGAGGCTGGTAGTCGATGTCGCATTGGTCGCAACGAAGTTCATCGCTTATTGTTTTCTCGTCCCATTTGCGTCCGTCAACGGTTCGTTCTCTGACGCTGTGCTCAGCTTTGCACTCGGTCAGGATCATCGCACGACCATTGCCTTCTGATAACGCGGTTTCCACGGATTCGGTCCACCTCTTGAGGTCGTCAGAACCGGTTAGGCGATCGACGACGATCGAGCAGTTGCATCCGCTCTCCGGAATCTGTCTAGCTAGAGTAAGGCGGTCGTCGTCTGAGAGCCGAAATGAGGTCTCATTGACAATCAACCGCACGTAACCTTCTTGTTGTAGCCCGAGCAGAATCTCATTCGCTTCCGTACGGTTGGGTAGCCACACGTTGAAGCAGATCATTGAACGCAAGCCGTCATCTTCTTCAGCCATTGCGGCAGCGACGGATTCGGCGGAGTCTGAAACGACCGGCTGGTTGCATTCGATGCAGTAGAGCGAGGCAACCTTAGAGAATACCAATCTCAAGTGATCTGCGATTTCAGTGGCAGTGCCAACGGTGCTGCGATTGCTTCGTGATCCGGTCGCGCGAGTCACGGCGATTGCGGGTGGGATTCCCTTGATCTCGTCACAATCGGGCTTGTCAAGGCGTTCAAGAAACTGACGAGTGTAAGCGGAAAAACTCTCGATATAGCACCTTTGACCTTCGGCGTAGAGGGTATCCAACGCAAGAGAACTCTTTCCGCTTCCTGATAATCCACAGATAGCAACAAGCTGATTTCTGGGGATGTCAATGTCAACGTTTTTAAGGTTATGAACGCGACATCCACGCAGTGAAATGAACCTGTCTTGCACTACGGTTTCCTTGAAGGCTGAGGTGTGGGTTTTCGTGCCGTAATAGTTTATAAAACTGGCGAGTATTCACACTCCGGCTTACGCGGATACTGTAGGCATTTTTGGAAAAGAGCAGGAAAGGTGGAAAGTGGTCGATCCCAAAGCGGTTCCTGATTTGGCTTCTCGAATCAATTCACTGAAGGAAGAAATTCGGCAACACGATCATCAATATTATGTTGCAGCAGCCCCAACGATTAGTGATCTTGATTACGATCGTCTTCTGGATGAGTTGAAGCGACTTGAGAGTGAGTTCCCGGAGCTGATTACTGCGGATTCACCCACGCAGAGGATCGGTGATGCACCGGTCGAGCATTTGGAGCAGGTGCAGCATCGGGTGCCGATGCTATCGATTGATAATACTTACCAACCTGAAGACCTTCGAAGTTATCTTGATAGGACCGAGCGTCTACTCGATGGTGAGCCGGTTGAATGGGTGATGGAGTACAAGATTGACGGTGTCGCAGCTTCGATCCGTTATGAGAACGGGCAGATGCGATTAGGGTTGACCAGAGGTAATGGCGAGGTCGGTGATGACATTACGCATAACCTTCGAACCATTCGAGATCTACCACTTAGTCTGAGTCTCGGTCACGCACCAGAAGTGCTCGAGGTGCGTGGTGAAGTTTACATGGCCAATTCAGACTTGGCGGACTTAAACGTCAGGCAGCAGGAACTTGGATTGGATCCCTTTAAGAACACGCGTAATGTGACCGCGGGAACCATTCGCTTATTGGATCCGAGCATTGCTGCGGAACGTAAGCTGCGGTTTTTTTGTCATGGCATTGGTGAGTCGAGTGGATTGAAGTCAGCCACCCATCTCGATTTCTTACGTGAGGTCCGAGAGATGGGGATCCCGTCTACTCCGAATGTGAGGATCCTCAATGGGGCAGATGCTGTGATGCAGGCAGTCGAGGATTTAAATAACCAAATGCCTGACCTGCCTTTTGAAGTTGACGGCATTGTTTTTAAAGTCAATGACTTTCGGCAACGAGAGCGTTTGGGGATTCGAAGCAAAAGTCCGCGTTGGTTAATCGCATATAAGTTTGAACGTTACGAGGCGATCACAAAGTTGCTTTCAGTTTCTGTTCAAGTCGGTAAGACGGGAGCAATCACTCCTGTGGCACACTTGGAACCGGTAGAAATTGCTGACACAACTGTTTCGCGAGCGTCACTCCATAATGCGGATGAAGTCAAGAGACTTGATATTCGGATTGGCGATCAGGTCGTTGTGGAGAAAGCTGGCAAAATCATTCCCAAGGTGGTGAGGGTAGAAAAGCACTGTCGAGTTGAGGATCTGCCCGCGTGGGCATTTCCGACGAATTGTCCAGAGTGCGAGACCGCGTTAGTGAGGGATGAAGGTGGGGTTTATATTCGCTGCCCCAATCCAAGTTGCCCGGCTCAAATGAAACAGCGACTGCTTTATTTTGGTAGTCGGCCGGGAATGGATATAGACGGCTTGGGAGAGGAGGTGGTTGACCTTCTACTCGACGCTCAACTCATTGGTTCATACGCTGAGCTATTTCATCTTGTTGAAGATCAAGTTGCTTCACTGGTCTGGCCAAAGAAAAGAAAGGGCAAAGATGGAAGAATGATCGAGGTCCAGTTCGGTCAGCTAAACGCCAAAAATCTGCTCACCGGCATCGATGAAGCTCGCACTCGTGGCTTAGCGAGACTACTGGCATCCCTGTCTATACGCCATGTTGGGCCACGAGTTGCAAAGTTGATCACAAAGCAATACCCAACCCTCGATCAATTACTTGCCGCATCTGTTGAGGACTTGTCGGGGATCCACGAGATCGGACAAGCAATAGCTGAAAGTGTGCATGCCTTTTGCCAAAGTGACTACGGTCTGGAGATCCTTCGAGATCTCGAGGCGGCTGGAGTTGAGGTGAATGAGGCTCAGTCTGATTTGTTGCGAGATAGTCCCATTGCGGGGAAAACCGTCGTGGTGACAGGAAGCCTTCAGCAATATACCCGCGATGAAATCAAAGGTTTGATTGAGGATCTTGGTGGGCGCGCGGCGGGAAGTGTGAGCAAGAATACCGACTTCTTGATTGCCGGAGAGAAGGCTGGAAGCAAACTAGCAAAAGCGAAATCTTTAGGGGTGAAGGTTCTCACAGAAGACGATTTTCGTCTGTTGGTGGAGAACGGTCAGGCCGGTGAGTAATCGTACTCGGTGTTTGCGTTGGCAGCAGGATTGAGGTTAATCCTGACAACCCGCCTATTTGCGATCTCGCTCGAATTGCGTATCGCGGAGGGGTGTCGGTACTCGCTGTAAGTTCCATGACAAAATTTTGAGGAATTATTGTGATTCACCTTGACCCCTGTGAAAGGTAGTCCGTATCCTCCAATTGTTGACACGAGATGACTGCTGAGTGTCGGGGAGAACGACCGAACCTGCTAAGCCCAGTGGTTGATTGCAACTAAGTCACTCGGATCAACGAATTTAGATAATCCACCGGCTCCCGGAAATTAAAGCGCGTTGTCCTCCGCCCCCCTAGGACCTCGTACTTTCCGGGAGCTTTTTTTATGCGCTCACTCTGCTGGATGAGGGGAAAACTACTCTTGGCTCTCAGTCGTTATCTCGTCAGGATCGGTTACGAATCGATATCCAGCATCTCTAATGGTGAGAAGATGGGTGGGAGATGCTTTGTCAGGTTCAATGATTTTTCTCAATCTCGCGATCACTTGATCAACCGCGCGAGTCTGCAGGTTTCCGGATAGATTCCAAACCTCGGTTAGTAGCTCATTGCGACTGATGACTCTTCCTTCGTTTTCTAGGAAGTACCGCAGTAATCGGATTTCCTTCGAAGTCATTCGCACCGATTTTCCGCGAATTGTTGCCTGATGTGTTTCGAAATTGACATGAATGTCAGAAAAATCAACTTCGATCAGATTGGGTTGTATCTTGGGCTTCGGTGTGATGGGAGACTGCGATTTAGCGGCCTGCAGAAGGTTTTTAATTCGACTGATCAATTCATCGAGATCAAAAGGTTTACTCATGTACTGGTTTGCACCAACATCAAACCCTCTGGTTCGATCTTCTGCGAGCGTTCTTGCGGAGAGCATCAGTACAGGGGTGTTAAGTCCCGCTTCGCGAATCGATTCACAAACCGTGTAACCGCTCATTCCAGGTAGCATCAGATCGAGGACTACCAAGTCGATGTCACTTGATTTAGAGATGACCATGTTGAGTGCGGATGGACCATCTTCGACTAACGTGACACGATAGTTTTCAGCTTCAAGGTTGTACTTGATACCGACACCAAGATGTTTTTCGTCTTCCACGACGAGGATATGCGGTTTCATGACTGATCTATCTAGCTTTCCTTTACTTCGGAGAATCGTTCTCTGTGACGATACCTCGAAGGGTCACTTCGAATTGAGTCCCAGATCCATCTGTTCGATCACCAACCTGAATGCTTCCTCCGAGAGACTTCACAACATTACGAACAAGGTAAAGACCCAGTCCGGTACCTGGTGTGCTTCTTTCAAGTTCGTTTCCAAGGCGTATGAACCTTCCAAACACTTTCCGTCTTTGATTTAGAGGGATGCCAGTGCCGTTGTCAACGATCTTTACTCTAAGTTCTTTTTCGCCAATGATCTCTGCGCAAACGACAACTTCTGGAGGTTGGCCACCATACTTCACTGCATTGTCGATTAAGTTTCTGAAGAGGATTTCAAGTTGAACTAACTGACTTTTAAGTTTTACAGTGGGGCATTGAACCGTGATCGTTTCTGGTGGAACCCTGTAACGAACACACGTTGCTTCTGCACTATGTTTCAGCAGTTGCGAAATTTCTATTTCTTCATCATCACGAACATCGCCACCTTGGTCGATTCGAGCCACATCTAATAGGTGGTTAATCAGAAGGTCGAGGCGTTCGACATCATCAAGCATGAAGCGATGAAAGTTTCGTGCTTGTTCCTCGCTTACGCTTCGCCGTGTCATCGTCTGAAGGTAGAGTTTGAGTGATGCAATGGGGCTTTTCAGTTCATGGGTAACTGCATCAATGAAGTTGGATTGCCGGCGGTTTAGGTTGATCGCTTTAACGGTGAGAGTCAGATAGGCGATCACACCCGCTAAGACTGCAGCGAGCAGCACTGCTCCAGTCGTGAGCATGATCCATGGAAGGGCAGTTGATCCGAAGTCGCCGGTCGCCCCCAGTATGTTGCCGACAATCCAGACCGCAGCGAGGATGACGACGAGGACGATCATCACCACGCCCAAAGCGATCGGAGCTTTCAGTGATCGTCGTTCTAGCATCAGTATCAGTGGTGGCGGGGTGCGTGAATTGGGAGCCGTGTCTGAGTATTTGGGGATCAGCTCAGTGGATCATGTTGGCGTGTCGCCCTAAGGACAACAGTCTTGACTCGAAGATTTGCCTTCGATGCACTATGATAAGGCACGGTGCAACTTCGCCTAAGGTTCGTCGTCACGTCTTTTGTGTGATTTGCATGATTTCATCTCCTTTTGCCTCGCGCGTGAGTTTTCGATTGTTCTATGCCTAGAGACGTGAATCATCTGTTTACCGGTTCGGTGGACAACCGCGAGCCTCTGAGGAGTCGACGGAGCCGACAGATGATATGTTTTTGAGTTAACGTGATTTAAACAGGAAGATTGCCGACAATGTATCTTGAGGCTGGTGGGCAAAAGATTTCCGAGCAAGCGATCAGACAGGTTGAGCTGGACGGCTTTCTTGCCCTGGAAAAAGCTAGGTTTGCAGTCGAATCGTGCGAGATAACCTTACTTCGCTGTGTCAGCATCAAGAGTGAGACAGAGCATTCGTTTGGTCAACAGTTGTGGTTTTTTGATGCGGTTGGAGTCCATGCGAAGACGGGGGCGGAGAGTTGTTTTGGGATTTTACATTATCATGTTGAGTATGGCCTTCTCGAGTTGATGCAGACGCATGTCTTTGATGCCGAGAAAGAACGAGGGCAATATCAGCGTTTCTGCGAGACTGGTAGACGTACCGATCGATTTTGGCATCCCGCTAATTGTTGGCTAATTGGCGGTCTGGCCACCGTTGGTATGGTGTGGGCTCTTTACTTATCCTTTTTGGTTGCTCGTTGAGAACCGTCTCAAACAGATCTACGCTTGGTGATCTGAGGTCACTAACTTCAAGGGCAAAGGCTTGAGTGCATGTCACAGTTGCATGAGTCGCTTCATTCTGAAATGCAGAACCAATCGGGGGCTGCCGTCTTGGACGTTCAAGGGTTAACCAAGCGTTACTCTGGCGGCGTTTTCAAGCGGAATCCAATTGAGGCGTTGCGTGGGGTTGACCTGAAAGCCGGGCTTGGTGAAGTATTTGGGATCCTCGGTCCCAATGGCGCTGGGAAAACCACTTTGATTAAGGTTCTTTTGGGGGTTGTGAAGCCAACGAGCGGAAGTGCTCATCTATTCGGGCAGTCGGTCGGTAGTGTCGAGGCGCGTCGGCGTGTGGGTTACCTTCCTGAATCACTTCGGATCGACCGTCATCACACGGCGAGATCGGCCTTGGCGTATTACGGTCGCCTTAGCGGAATGACTTCCGTCGCAATTGCTAAAAGGACAGAGGAACTGTTGGATTTAGTCGGGTTGTCTGGGCGAGATCGCGAACCCGTCTCCCGATTTAGTAAAGGAATGTATCAGCGGCTCGGCCTTGCACAGGCTCTCATGCACGACCCCGATCTTTTGATACTCGATGAGCCGACCGATGGTTTGGATCCAGTTGGTAGAAATGGCGTGCGTCGAGTTATCGAAACACTTCGCGAACAAGGCAAAACCATTTTCTTGAACAGCCATATTCTGCAGGAAGTTGAATTAGTCTGTACTCGTGTCGCAATTCTCGCGAGAGGGAAAATTCGAGGAGTTGGAACTGTTGACGAACTGACGCAACACCTATCGTCGGAAACCTATCGCATCAACCTCGAATCCGCCGAACAATTTGACCGTGCCGACAATCTCCAATCAATCGCTCAGCAAATTGGTATCGATCACGATAGTTTGCTTTGCAGAAAGAGGGCAGAGGGGATTTTTGAATTACATGCCAGTCTTAGTGAGCGTTCACAGTTGGATTCGCTTGTTGATTGCTTGAGAGAGAGCAAAAATTCGATTCAGCACTTGGAAAAGCAACGACCATCACTCGAAGATCTGTTCATGAAGTTGGTGGAAGATCATGGAGACCGTGCAGAGTGACGCCTTACTTTTCCGTTATCGTCGATTCATTCCGGGCTGCGTTCGCATCACGTGTACTCTGGATCGCCTTCATCGCAATCTGGCTTCTCCTCGCAGCTCTCGCGCCGGTTGGATTTCGCTTGGAATACACGACCGATTTTCGTGCGGGTGATTTCTATAATGGCACGCGTCTCAAGGCAATGTTGGCGAAGGGGACGGTGGATCCTGCAGCAGCGGAACAGCCAATTGGGCGACTTGCTGCTGTGCTGCCGGATGAGCTCTCTAGGCAATTGAAACGTGTGGGCGAGGGTGATGAGGTACGGATTTACCTAAGAGTGTTTGCCGATGCACTGAATGAATGTTTGGATGATGAATCGTGGTATTCGCAAGAAGCCTGGGAAGACACGCTGCAGTTCAGAGAACTTCGTGAACTCGAGGCTTTAGCTGAGCCAATTGAGCCAACACTGCGACGACGAAGGGCGAGACTAAGAATTGAAGCTGCACTACCTGGGGTCTTCGAAGCTCGTTCGTCTCAATCCGTGCGGCTCACCTATGGGGGCGTGGATTTCCCTGCGAGCTTTTCGACTGATCGCACGCAATTTCTGACGCTCGTTAACCAGTACGTCTTGCCAGTAATCATTCAGTGGCTGATGGGCTTTGTGCTTGTGTTTTTGGGGGTTTTAGTGACCGCCTCAATGATTCCTGAAATGCTTCAGCCTGGATCCCTGCATTTACTTCTTAGTAAGCCGGTTTCACGCAGTTTATTGTTGCTGAGCAAATTTGCGGGCGGGTGCACCTTTGTCTCGCTATGCGTGACCCAATTAGTGGTGGGGTTGTTTTTGATCGCTTGGCTGAGACTTGATATTTGGAACGTACGGTTGCTGCTCTGCATTCCTGTCTCAGTCTTCTTATTCTCCGTCTTCTACAGTGTTTCCACCCTTGCCGGATTGATTTGGAGGTCTTCCATTCTCTCGATTGGTGTTACTTGTATCTTCGGAAGCATTTGTTTGGTTGTTGGTGTCATTGGTGGGCTGTTTGATTCTCTCGTTACGAGACCCGCGAGTATCAAACATCTCGAGATGGTTGGCGAGACAATGATTGGCTCAACCCGCGGTGGCGGCCTTGTTTATTGGGATCAGGATTCGCGCGCTTGGAATGAGATATTTGAGAGCAACCCTTTGGGTGCAGATCGTGTTCTGCCTCCGGTTGCAGTGAACGAAAATCAATTAATCACCGCTCGCGTCCGCGGAGGAAGGTTCAATCCTTTTGGGTCGGGCGCTTCTGATCTGCTTGTGATGTCTAGGGAGAACGGGTGGGATGGTGAGCCGAGTATGCGTTTGCCTGTTTCGACCACAGGACTTCAATTGTCCGGCGATCGTGTTGTTGCATTGAGCGGAAGTGAACTGGCTTCGGTGTCGTTGGACCAAGTGCTTGATGCGGTGGGTTCAGTGACCTCCCCTGGTACGCAAGTTGATCGACAGGATGGGGCCAGCGATCGTGGGTCGGCTAAGACCGGATGGATGGAGAAACTGTCAACGATGATGGGCGGAGCAACTGAAGGATTCGAGTCAGTGCTTCCAAAGGGAATTTCACTTGATCCACCTGCGTCTTTGTATATGGATTCTGAAGGCAAGTTTTTAATTGTTTACACACGCGGTCGATTGCTTCGATTCGAACCCGATCAGGGTAGCGATCGTTTGTGGCGTCAGGTCAGTGTGCGAGCCACCGAAGGTGAGGTGTCCAGTCGATCTTGGATCGCGGTTAGTGGAAAGCTATTACTATTGGCAAGAGAGGAGATGCCTCTAGAGATCTACGACGTAGTAACTTTGGAGCTGATCGCGAGCTGTGTCTTGCCCGATTCGATTAGCCCTGTATTTGTTGAGGGAATCTTTGACGGAGCTGGCTTTCTGCTCGGCACCAGCGATGGCTTGTTGCGACGCGTAACCCGGCAACACGCTCGGGGCGAACTATCAGAACCGCTTGGTTCTTCCGAGGTGGAATGTGTTTGCGTCGATGCAGCAAAGAAAATTGCGTACGTTGTGCATCATGTTGATCAAGTTGACGTTATCAATCTCAATAGCTTCGAACTCATAGAGCGACAGACGCCACAGCTTTCAGGTTGGCGTCTTGTCGAAAAATATCTGATCTCCCCGGCTCGATTTGTCACTCCTCAGACGGGTGAACTCGGGGAGACCATCGAGGCCATCGTAAGCGGCAAATCGGCGATGACTGTTCTAGACGGGCCGAGTGCTGGTGAAGTGATTCGCTACAAGCTATTTCGGCCAATCGTCAGTTGCACCTGCTTTACCATCGTGGTGCTGGTCTCCAGTTGCCTTTACTTTTCAAGGCGAGACTTTTGATCTTAATGGTGCCCGAATGACGCTATTTACCTGAGATTCGGTAAAGATTGCTTTTGCTTCGAATCAGGAGTGAAGCATCGGCAGGTGTCGGGCTTGCAACGGTGTAGTCTGCATCGTCATCAATCGTATTCTCTGCAATGAGTTTTGGTTGTGCTGCGGTCAGAGGGCCGATCACATAGGTCGTGCCTTTCTCATTGGTGACATAGAGATGGTCGCCGGCAATTAGAGGAGAGCTGCTAAAGCTAATGCGAGACTTGGGGAGCTGAACTTCCCAAAGTGTTTTCCCTGTTGCGGCTTCAAGGCAGGTGATCAGACCACGTGAGGTTCGGCCATCTCCAACGACGTAGATTTTTCCATCGAGTGACGCTGGGGTCGGCACATCGCTACCTAGGTCATCACGATGCCACCGGATAGCTGCTTCGCCTTTGCCCGCAGCGAGGTCCCGCATGTGGATACCGGTGATGGTGGCGCCTCGGGCGTAGGGGCAGATCATCAGATCACCACTTGCCACGGGTGATGAGATCGATCGGAAATACGCATTTTGTTCGGGATTGAATCCGCCAAGGCGTCCAAGTTCTTTTCCGTCCGAGGCACGATGCAGGGTAAAGTGGTCGGCACCCATCACTCCGATCCACTCTTCGTCATTTTGGTTGACCACCACGGGAGTTGAGTAGCTTTGGGCCGCTTCTTCCGGGGCGCCAACCATTCGATCTGTCTTCCACTTCTGCTTGCCTGTTTTTTTGTCGAAGGCGATCAGGTAGCTCGGCCCCGTTTGCATAACCACAACGATCACGGAATCTTTCGTGAGGGTCGGAGAGGAACCTAAATCCCACCAGAGTGTGTCTTCACCGAATTGTTCTTGAAGGTTGACTTGCCAGATCAATTGCCCGTCAGTATCGACGCAAGCGAGATCACCACTGCGATAATACGCGTAGATATGGTCCCCATCGACGACCGCAGATGGATTGCTGCCGCTACCTTTTTTGTGCTTGCCACCACGATCTTTACCAAGGTCAAGCGACCACTGAATTGATCCATCTTTTAGGTTGTATGCGAGCAGCGTGTTGTTTTCCGCATTGCCGGCAGTGATGAATGCCTTGTTGTTAGAGATCACCGGTGTGCTACCTCCACTTCCAGGAACTTCGCTCTTCCAAGTCACCCCAGAGTCGGCCGACCATGCTGCGGGATAGTTTTCTCCTGAAGCGACACCGTTCTGCAGCGGACCACGCCACTGGTTCCATGTGTCTGCTGCATCAGTCGTTCCAAGCGAAGAAAAGCAGATCGCCGCTAGAGATAATAGAATTCTTTTACGGCCGATCGAAAGGAAGCGGCTAAGTTCCATGGGAAAACTCCAGTTTGGGCGGGGGCGTGCGGGGATTGGTCTGCGTGGCATCGATATTCGTCATTTTCAAC